>JBLIGH010000166.1:0-7366 GCA_047636855.1 Pseudorhodobacter sp. | reverse complement strand
GGAGCGTTGTAACGGTGGTTGGCACGGCCAATGCGTTGCACGAGGCGCTTGACGTTTTTCGGCGCGCCAACCTGAATGACCAGATCGACATTGCCCCAATCGATGCCCAAATCAAGGCTGCCGGTGCAAACGATTGCGCGCAGCGCCCCTGCGACCATCGCCGCTTCGACCTTTTCACGCTGTTCACGCGATAACGAGCCATGGTGGATGCCGATGGGCAGATTGTTCGAATTTTGCAACCAAAGGGCATGAAAGAACAGCTCGGCTTGGGCGCGAGTGTTGTGAAAAATCAGAGTGGTGCGATGGGCCTCAACCTGTTTCAGGATGGCGGGCAAGGCGTAATGTGCGCCGCCACCGGCCCAAGGCGGGGGCTGCTCGGTTTCCAACATCTGGATGTCTGGGGCGGGGCCGGGATCGGCAAGCAAGATATCGCAACCTTTGGGGGCAAAGAATTGCGCAAGGCCGGGCGGGTCCTCGATCGTGGCCGACAGCGCGACGCGGCGCAGGCCGGGGGCGAGGCTGCCAAGACGCGCCAGCGACAACATCAACTGGTCGCCGCGCTTGCTTTCGGCAAGGGCGTGGATTTCATCGACTACCACCCGTTGCAGGCCCGCAAAGATCCGTGGCGCGTCTTCGTATGACAGCAGCAATGCGAGGCTTTCCGGTGTGGTCAGCAAGATATGTGGCGGGTCCGCGCGCTGGTGGCGGCGCTGGGTGTAAGAGGTGTCGCCGGTGCGGTCCTCAACCCGGATCGTCATGCCCGCGCCGGCGATCGGCGTGCCAAGGTTGCGTCGAATATCAGCGGCCAGTGCTTTGAGCGGCGAGATGTAAAGCGTATGCAATCCCGGCTTCGGTGCCATGCCAAGCTCTACCAGGGTCGGCAAGAAACCCGCCAGTGTTTTCCCGCCTCCGGTAGGGGCGATGAGCAGGGTGGCCGGGTTACCGGTCGCGCTGAGCATCGCCAGCTGATGCGGATGCAAGGACCAGCCTTGGGCGGCGATCCAGTCAGCAAGCGGGGGCGGAAGCGGCGTCATGGTGGCAAGATAAGGCGAAGTGCCATGAACGGAAAGCCCTTGCCCTTCCCTTGCCCCCTGCTTATCCCGTTGACTCATGAAAATACTTTTCCTTGGCGATGTTATGGGCCGTTCGGGACGCGCTGCGATTGCAGAGCGTTTGCCGGGGCTGCGCGCAGAATGGGGCCTCGATTTTGTCGTGGTCAATGGCGAGAATGCCAGCGGCGGCATGGGTCTGACAGCCGCCCATGCCAAGGGTTTGCTGGACGCAGGCGCCGATTGCCTGACTTTGGGCGATCATGCTTTTGACCAAAAAGAAATGCTGCAATTCATCGAGACTGAACCACGCATCCTTCGGCCTTTGAACTATGCCAAGGGCGCGCCGGGCAAGGGCGCGCGCCTGTTCAATGCCACACAGGGCCGCAAGGTTTTGGTGACGCAGGTCTTGGGGCAGGTCTTCATGAAACGCCCCTTCGACGACCCTTTCTCCGCCATCGAGCCGGTGTTGAAAGCCTATCCGATGGGCGGTCAGGCGCAGGCGGTGCTTGTGGATATGCATTGCGAGGCGACGTCAGAGAAAATGGCGATGGGGCATTGGTGCGACGGGCGCGCCAGCCTTGTGGTTGGCACCCATACCCATGTGCCAACCGCGGATGCGCAGATTTTGGAAAAGGGCTGCGCCTATCTGACCGATGCCGGCATGTGCGGCGATTATGATTCTGTGATCGGGATGGAAAAGCTAGAACCCATGCGTCGCTTTATCACCGGCATGCCGAAAGCGCGGTTCGAGCCTGCGGCCGGACCCGCGACCTTATCGGGCGTCTATGTTGAAACGGATGACAAAACCGGCAAAGCGAGCAAGGTTGCGATGATCCGCATCGGCGGGCGTTTGCAAGAAGCGCGGCCATGACCTCACGGCCCATTTTATGGCTGGTTATGATCGTCATGGGTGCGGGCTGGGGCCTGACACAGCCTTTGTCCAAGATTATCGTGTCAGAAGGCTACCGTCATTTCGGGCTGATCTTTTGGCAATTCGCGATTGGCGCTGTGGTCATCGGGGCCATCGTGTTGATCCGCGGTCGGGGCCTGCCGCTGCACGCGGCAGCACTGCGCCGGTATCTGATGGTTGCGCTGATCGGAACCATTTTGCCAAATTCAGCCAGTTACGAGGCGGTTCGCTATTTGCCTGCCGGGCTTATGTCTGTAGTCTTGTCGATGGTGCCGATGCTGGCCTTTCCCGTGGCCTTGGCGCTGGGCAATGACAGCTTCAGCGTGTCACGCTTGCTGGGGTTGAGCCTGGGGTTTATCGGGGTTTTACTGATTGCCCTGCCGGACACCAGCCTGCCTGATCCCGGCATGGTGCCTTGGCTGCTGCTGGCGCTGGCTGCACCGCTGTTTTATGCGATGGAAGGTAATTTCGTTGCGAAATGGGGCATGGGGGGCACCGATCCGTTTCAGCTTTTGTTCGGCGCATCGGTGCTGGGCGCAGTTCTGATTTTGCCTCTTGCAGTGGTAACGGGGCATTGGATTGCGCCGGTTTTACCCCTTGGCGCACCGGATATTGCGCTGATTGCCTCTGCAGTGCTGCATGTTTTTGCGTATACCACTTATGTTTGGTTGGTGGGCCAAGCCGGGCCTTCCTTTGCGGTTCAGGTGGCGTATCTGGTGACGGGGTTTGGTGTTTTGTGGTCGATGCTGTTGCTGGGCGAGCGGTTTAGCCTTTGGATTTGGGCTGCCATGGCAGTGATGCTGCTGGGGGTCGCACTGGTGCAACCGCGTATGCGCGACGACGCGCACATGTTAGGCTTGAGGCCGGAAAAGATTTGAAAGGGCGCAGACGTGTTCGGCATTGATTTTTCGCAAGAAGTGCAGGCTTGGGTTGCGATTGGCATCGTCCTGGGAATGCTGGTTCTGTTCATCCGCGAGGTTTTCCCCGTCGAGGTGACGGCCCTGGCAGGGGCCGCGTTGATGGTGGTCCTTGGCATTTTGCCACAGGATCAAGCGCTAGAGGTTTTGTCGAACCACGCGCCTTGGACGATCGCGGCGATGTTCGTGATCGTGGGCGCTTTGGTGCGGACCGGGGCTTTGGATTGGGTAACAGCCGTTGCCGTGCGCAATGTCGAGATCCGGCCCGTGATGACATTGACCGGCCTGACCTTGGCGATCGTCACAATGTCGGCCTTTATGAACAACACGCCGATTGTCGTCGTGATGATCCCGGTGTTCATGCAAATCGCGCGACAGTTGAAGATGTCCGCCTCTAAGGTTATGATACCACTGTCTTATCTGGCGATTTTTGGTGGGACCATCACCTTGATTGGCACTTCGACCAACCTGTTGGTCGATGGCGTCGCACGGCAGATGGGCATGGCGCCTTTCGGGATTTTCGACATAGCACCCTTGGGGCTGCTGATGTCGGTGATCGGCGTGATCTATCTGTTTTTCTTCGCGCGCAAACTGTTGCCAGACCGCGACAGCATGGGGATGCTGCTGGGCGACCGTTCCAAGATGAAGTTCTTCACAGAGGTGGCGATCCCAGAGGAGTCTGGCCTGATCGGGCAAAAGGTCATGGAGGTCGATCTGTTCAAGCGCGACTCGATGCGGGTGATTGACGTGCTGCGCGGCGATGCCTCGCTGCGGCGGGCGCTGGGCGCTGTAGCACTGGAAACGGGCGACCGCGTGGTGCTGCGCACCCCGATGTCAGAGGTTCTGGGCCTGAAATCCAGCAAGGATTTGCGCCAGGTCGACAAGCTTTCCTCGGTCCAGACCGAGACGGTCGAAGTGCTGATCACGCCGGGTTGCCGGATGGTGGGGCGGTCGCTCGGCTCGATGCGATTGCGGCGGCGCTACGGCGTCTATCCTTTGGCGGTGCATCGGCGGAACCAAAATATCGGGCGGCAATTGGATGATCTGGTGGTGCAGGTCGGCGATACGCTGCTGCTAGAGGGGGCGGGCGCCGATATTCAACGACTGGCAACAGATATGGAACTGGTCGATATCGGCCACCCGTCCGAGCGGGCTTACCGTCGCCGTCACGCCCCGATTGTGATTGCGGTTCTGGCGGCGGTCGTGGGTCTGTCGGCGCTGAACATCGCCCCGATTGTCATTCTGGCGCTGATCGGGGTTGTGGTGGTTCTGGTCACGCGTTGCATTGATGCGGACGAGGCCTTTGGCTTTATCGAGGGCCGCTTGCTGGCGATGATTTTCGCGATGCTGGCCGTGGGGCTTGGCCTTGCGCATTCGGGTGCTGTGGAGTTGGTGGTAGACGCGATCACCCCGCATTTGATGGGGCTGCCACCTTTTGTGCTGATTTTCGCGGTATATGGTTTGGCCTCGGTGCTGACCGAGATGGTGTCGAACAATGCAGTGGCGGTAATCTTGACGCCGATTGCGATTGGGCTTGGCGGCGCGTTGGGCGTGGACCCGCGGCCCTTGGTGGTGGCAGTGATGTTTGGCGCGTCGGCCAGCTTCTCGACGCCGATCGGCTATCAGACCAATACGCTGGTTTACGGGCCTGGGGGCTACCGGTTTACCGATTTCATGCGCATTGGTATTCCGCTGAACGTGCTGATGATGGTGGTGATGAGCGTGCTTATCCCGTTCTTCTTTCCGTTCTGACGAAGACCGCTTACCGAAAAACAGGCCCTGATACGCAGGCCGCAATTTGCGTCGATGGTTTTGCCACGAACCCCCGTGCTGCGCGTGCAAAAAGGGGCCATGGTCGAAGGGGGCAATGTGGCGCGTTTGGGTTGCAAAGGGCCCTTTGGTGCATTGTTCAGGGGAACCACCTGTGTAAATTGGGCAAACCTTATCGGGATCTAATATTGTGATCGAGAATTGCGTTTTTACAATTCCAAACACCAACATTCAAACTTTGGCCCCAACCGAAGAACTTGATTTTTTTGACAAGCAATCGATACAGCTTCTCAAAAAGATCTCGCCGCTAGAGGCATGGGGTATTGTGATGTCACGTCCAATGCCACTGCTGAACTTCGCCTTTGGTGTCAGAGACATGGTCTGCTCTATGTTTGGCGTGCAGAAAATCGGGGGTTTTTCAGGCGTTGCACCCAAAACCGTCGAAGTCGGGCAAAAGCTGGACTTTTTTCGTGTTGAACACATTTCAAAGGATGTTTTGACCCTGACCGCTCGAGATCGACATCTTGATGTCATGACGTGTATTTCGGTGTTTGAGAACGAACTCTCAATCACATCTTCGGCGAAAACGCACAACGCCTTTGGGCGCATGTACATGATCCCAGTTGCACCCGCGCATAAACTGATCGTCCGTGGCAATCTTAGACAGATACATCGGCAGACAAAATAACCCGAAAACGGTTGAGGGCAGCTTCGTCCACCTTGCCATCCCTTACACGATTGCTGGGTAAGATTGGCAACGGGGCAGTGTGCGCAAGGCACTTTGCGCCAAAGCCGTTCTCGGGCGGGGGTTGCGGAGACTGGGGGCGCTTGTGTATAGGGCTTGTAGCAAATTCAGGGAATGGAGACAGGGCTCATGGCAGGCCACTCAAAATGGGCGAATATCCAGCACCGTAAGGGCAAGCAGGATAAATTGCGCTCTAAGATGTTTTCCAAGCTGTCCAAGGAAATCACGGTTGCCGCGAAAATGGGCGATCCGGACGCTGACAAGAACCCGCGTCTGCGTTTGGCGGTGAAGGCGGCGAAATCGCTGTCGATGCCGAAGGATGTGATTGACCGCGCCATCAAGAAATCCACGGCCGGCGACGCGGCGGATTACACCGAAATCCGCTATGAGGGTTACGGCATCAACGGTATCGCAATTATTGTCGAGGCTTTGACCGATAACCTGAACCGCACTGCCAGCAATGTGCGCAGCTATTTCACCAAATGCGGTGGCAATCTGGGTCAGACCGGATCGGTCAGCCACGGTTTTGACCGGGTGGGCGAGATCTCGTACCCCGCATCGGCGGGTGATGCTGATACGGTGATGATGGCTGCATTGGATGCGGGCGCGGATGATGTTGTCTCGGAAGAGGAAGGGCATTGGATTTACTGCACGGTTGAGACCCTGAATGATGTCTCGGATGCGTTGGAAAAGGCGCTGGGCGAGTCGTTAGAGTCCAAGCTGATCTGGAAGCCGCAGGTTTTGACCGAAGTGGATCTGGAAACCGCGCAAAAGCTGATGAAGCTGATCGACATGCTGGAAGAGGATGACGATGTGCAAGATGTGACGCATAATTTCGACATCCCCGAGGATGTGGCAGCCCTGCTGGACGTTTAAGCCAGCCACGAGGCCCGAAATTCAAAAAGCCCCGGCGCACATCGCCCGGGGCTTTTTGCTTGGGCTTTTCATTTTAAGCGGCGAGGAGGGGCTGACAGGCCCGTTTTTCTGCCGCTGACAGACCAATGTTATGCGCTAGCGCCGCATCACTTTGGGGCGGGTATAGGGATGGCATTGTGCCGAAAATAGAAAAATTGCGGCAGGTGTTGAGGGGCGTCAGGATCTGGGTACACGCAGATGCGGCGCGAAGGCCACAATCAGAATGGCGAAGGCTGCGAGACTGGCAAGGGCCAAGCGCAGGCTGGTTGCCTCGGCCAGAAACCCGATCAGCGGTGGGCCTGCAAGCAGCCCGCCATAGCCCAATGTCGCAACCGAGGCGATGGCGCGGCCGGGGCTGATATCAGGGTCAGCCGCAGCACGCGAAAAGGCCAGCGGGAACAAGGTGGCATAACCGGCCCCCATCATCGCAAACCCAATCAGCGCTTGGGGCAGGCCCATTGCTGTGGTGGCAACAATGATGCCAAGCGTGGCTGCGATGCCTGAGGCGCGGGCGATGGCAGGCGGGCCAAAGCGGTTGATGGCGCGGTCCGCCAGCATGCGGGCCGTAAAAATCGCGGCGGAAAAGGTGGAATATCCAAGCGTGGCTTGCGCCTGGCTCAACCCAAGTGTGCCGTTAAGATAGACCGCTGCCCAATCGGCAACAGCGCCTTCCCCCATCGCGGCGGCAAGCGCGATCAGCCCGACCAGTGCCAAAGCGCCTTTGGGAAAGGTAAAAAGGCTGGCCTTATGCGCGATGTTTTGGGCCGAGGTCCACGGGGTTGCGGCGAAGGCAAGCGTGACGGCGGCAAGGCTTAGCCCTGCGCTGGCGAAATGCATTGGCACCGAGACACCGTGCAAAATCGCGAAATAACCCAAGCCCGCGCCCAAACCAGCACCAAGGCTGAACATCGCATGAAAGCTGGCCATCAGGGCGCGGTCTGCGGCCTTTTCCACCTCGGTCGCCCAGACATTCATCGTCACATCCATCGCGCCATGCGCCACGCCAAAGCCAAAGAGGCTGAGCGCCAGCAAAGGCAGGCTTGGTGCGATGCCAAGC
>JBLIGH010000165.1:0-7388 GCA_047636855.1 Pseudorhodobacter sp. | reverse complement strand
TCGATTCCAGAAACTTTGGACGCGGGCGCGGGGGCGCTACGGCGGCAACAAGTGTAGGGTTCTGCGCTATTTCGGCAGGGGAAATCGGTGCGGAAAGCGCAATCGCGCGATTTGGAGTGTCACTAAACGACGCGTCAGGTGGCTTGGCAACAGCGGCCTGTGCAACTTCCAATACCGGCTCTGGCTTGGCCTCGGGTCGCGATTCCGGGGTCGATACGGGACTGATCGCGGCTGCCAAAGCGCCTTCGATACCGTCTTGCATCGCCAGAACCGCAACTGCGGTGGCCGCTGCTTTTGCTGGATCGGCCACACCGGGGCGTGCGCGTGGCCGAGGCGAGGTTTTCAAAGAGGTGATAAGCCGGATCGTTTTACCTGCCGAGCGGCCATTTGTGTCGCTATCAGAGCTCAGCAGGAGCGATCCGCTGCTGGGAATGTCCACTGGCGAAGGCTTGCGCACCGTCGCGTTATTCGGGGCGGTTCCAAAGCCAAGATCCATCAGTTCAGCCATTTTGGCGTTGCGATGCGCGGTCGATTTCCCACCGAACACAGTCGCGATAATGCGTTTTGAGCCACGCTCTGCCGAGGCGGTCAGGTTAAAACCCGCAGCCGAGGTATACCCGGTTTTGATACCATCAGAGCCTTTGTAGGCGTCCAGAAACCGGCGGTTGGTATTGTTGACGGTCCGCACACCGGCGTCGGTGCTGCGACGCGAGAAAATATTGTAATATTGCGGGAAATCATAAAACAAGCGCCGACCCAACCGGTTCATATCAGCCGCAGTCGACAGGTGCCCTGCTGCCGTCAGGCCATTGGCGTTCTTGAAGGTTGAATTTTTCATGCCCAGCGCTTTGGCTGTTCGGTTCATACGTTGGGCAAATTGCGCTTCAGATCCCGACAGCGCATCCCCAATCGCAGAGGCCGCGTCATTGCCCGATTTGATCGCAGCGGCCCGGATCAGATACCGCAAAGCGATGCGTTGCCCGGCCTTCAACCCCAAACGCGACGGCGGTTGTGAGGCTGCGTTTTTGGAAACCGTGACCATCGTATCCAGCGAAATTTCGCCCCGCTCAACCGCGTCAAAGGCGATATAAAGCGTCAGCATTTTCGTCAGCGATGCTGGGTGCAAGCGGGCGTTGGCATTGGTTTCATACAAAACCTCACCAGATCGCGCGTCAACGACGATTGCTGCATAAGGCGCTGCCTTGCCGCTTGTGACGGACAAAGATGCGGCAAGCGTTGCTGCCGCCAATAGCGTAAAAATACGGGCCAATAGCCCTGAAAGCGATGCCACGTCGCTGGTCCCTTATTCCTGCCTCATAGATGCCCCGATTTTTATGGGGCTTGTCTGCTTGCCTAGAAACGTAGCACGCAAGTGGTTTTCAGAAAACCCCAAAATTTCAATAGGTTTCAACCTAAACTTCGGGTTGCACAGGGCTTATTCGCACATCTGGGGGGTAAGGGGTGCACCACCACTATGGGTGGCGATCAGTCGATGGTGCAGGAATGCAACTTCGTCAGTAATGCTGACAATCCGCTTAGATTGGGCAGCGTATGGAAGCGAGGATGACCTTCCGGGGCTTCTGCATGTTCCATCGCCCATGTCAGACCGTGCGGCACATACACGCCCCGCCCCCCGGCCTCGATTACCGGCAGCACATCGGATTTCAGCGAATTGCCCACCATCAACGCTCGTTTAGCGCCTTGCCCGTGGCGGTCGAAAATTCGGGAATAGGCCTCGGGCGTTTTGTCAGACACAATCTCGACGCCGTGAAACAGATCGCCCAAGCCCGATTGTGCCAGCTTGCGTTCTTGATCCAGCAGATCGCCCTTGGTGATCAGCAGCACACGGTAACCTTCGGCGGCCTTGCGCACTGCGGCCTCGGCATGGGGCAAAAGCTCTATCGGGTGCCGAAGCATGTCGCGCCCGGCATCCATCAGTTCGGCAATCACCGAAGCCGGCACGCGCCCCTGCGTCACCTCAATCGCGGTTTCAATCATGGACAGGACGAAACCTTTGATGCCAAAGCCATAATGGCCAAGGTTGCGCCGCTCTGCCGCCAGAAGACGGTCATGCAAATGGTCCGCCTGCGCATAATCGGCCAGCAGATCGGTGAATTTGTCTTGCGTCAGGCGAAAGAAGCTTTCGGTCTGCCACAGCGTATCATCAGCATCAAAGCCGATGGTGGTTATTGAATGCACGCTTATCACCCCTAGATACTGCTCTGTTATAATCGCTTGCACAGCGGCATGTAACAAGACTGTTGACGCTGTTTCCAAGCAACCCCTTTTCGGAAGCGCAAAAATCGGTATATTGCGCGCTTGAACCTATTTGCCGAATCCCCCAACGACCGGAGCCTCTGCCCGTGACCCTGTCCCCTTTCCATATGTCGGACGACCAAAACGGTGATGATGGCGATCCCTCTCTACTGACCAAAACCAAGACGCGGACGCAGCGGCCACCGATGTATAAAGTCATGCTGTTGAACGACGATTACACACCGATGGAATTCGTGGTGCATGTGCTGGAACGATTTTTCGGCCTCAACCATGCCCAAGCCTTCGAGATCATGCTGACGGTGCACAAAAAAGGTTTGGCCGTCGTCGGCGTATTTTCCTTCGAAATCGCCGAAACCAAAGTGGCACAGGTGATGGATTTTGCGCGCAGGCATCAGCATCCGTTGCAATGCACGATGGAAAAAGAGTAAAGCCCGCAGGACAACACCCCGCGCGCTGGCTGCCCTATAGCCGCGCCCTGAAAAGGAGCAAAGCCGCGTCTGCGGTTACCCATGCGATCTTCCCGACTGACATTCGCGCTGGAAAGCGCCGCACTTAGCCTGCCCGAGACGGGCAAAATCGCTGTTTTGCGACCCCATAGTGACGATGATCTGGATGCGTTGCCCAAAGACCGGTTGGTCATCATGCAAGGCTTTCGCCCCGATCACGATGCTTTCAAAGCGCGCGGCTATGCCGTGCAACCGGGCGCGCCCGACGGGCCGTTCGCGGCGGCAATGGTTTGCCTGACCCGGGCACGGCCCGAGGCGCGGGCACTGGTTGCCCTGGCAGCTAGGCAGGTTGGCCCCGAGGGTTTGGTGATCGTGGATGGTCAAAAAACCGACGGTGTCGAGTCAATGCTGCGCGATTTGCGCGGGATGGTGGCGGCTTCAACCCCGGTTTCCAAGGCGCATGGCAAGCTCTTTACGTTTCGTCCCGGCACGACGGATTTCAGTGATTGGCAGGCGCAGCCAACCCAGATCGAGGGTGATTTTCAGACCGTAGCGGGTGTGTTTTCGGCGGATGGCATCGATCGCGGCTCTGCTCTGCTGGCGGCTGCTTTGCCCGAAAAACTGCCCTCGCGGATCATTGATCTGGGTGCGGGCTGGGGCTATTTGGCACGCGAAATACTGTCACGACCCAGTGTGAAAGAGCTACATCTGGTCGAGGCAGAGGCCGCCGCATTGGATTGCGCGCGCCACAATATTCAAGACCCGCGCGCGCAGTTTCACTGGGCCGATGCGAGGGGTTTTAAGCTGGAACGTGGCGTTGATGCCGTTATCTGCAATCCGCCTTTCCACACCACGCGCGATGCCGACCCCGGCCTTGGCATCGCGTTTCTGACGGCAGCCGCCCGGCTGTTGTCGGGTCACGGCACGCTTTGGCTGGTCGCCAACCGTCACTTGCCCTATGATCGAACGTTGACCGCCCTGTTCCGCGATGTTGAAGAGATCGGCGGCGATGCTGCTTTTCGACTGATCCGAGCAGCCCGCCCTACCAGACCAATCCGCTAAGCTTAAGCATCAGGAGACAGACCATGTCGCTTTCCCTTTCCGGCAAAACCGCAATTGTCACAGGCTCTGCTGCAGGTATCGGGCTTGCCATCGCCCGGCATTTCTTGGCCAAAGGCGCAAATGTAATGTTTGCCGATATCGACGAGGCTCGGTTGGGTCTTGAATGCGGCGAAGAGGCGAAAGCCGAAGGCGCACTGCGGTTTTTTGGCGGTGACTTGCGGGAAAAACTGACGACGGCCAATCTCCTTTCGGCCACGCTGGATGCCTTTGATCGGGTGGATATTTTGGTCAATGCAAGTCGTCAGATGCAGGTTTCGAACCCGCTTGACCCGGAAGATGATGTTGTCGAATTGATGTGGCAGCAAAATCTGGTAACGGCGCTTCGTCTGTCACAAATCACAGCCAAGCGCATGATATTGCAGGCCGAAAAAGCCGGGGAATCGGAAGGTTGCATTGGGTCCATCATCAATGTCTCTTCTATCGCTGCGACGCGCGCGCAACCCGAATTGCTGGGCTATTCGATTTCTTGCGCTGCGGTAGAGCAAATGACACGCTCGTTGGCGGTGTCGCTCGCCCCCAAACGCATTCGCGTCAATGCAATATCCTTCGGCTCGGTGATGAGCGCAAGCTTGCAGGCGGCGATGAAGGACGATCCAGATCTGCGCACCACGATCACTGCGGCCACGCCAATGGGTCGGATCGCCCGAGCTGACGAGCTGGCCGAGGCCGCACAATACCTCGCTTCGGACGCATCAAGCTTTATGACGGGGCAGATCTTATCCATCGATGGTGGGCGGGGCCTGATCGACCCAGCCCAAGCCCCGGCCCATTAGCCCCAAACTGACGGCTTTATTCCGGGTGTTGCTGCCGGCATTGCGCAACACCGGTCTGCGCGACCCCGGCCAATTGCGTGCGCTTCTTTTGCATTTCCGTCAGCTTTTCCCGCTCTTCGACCGGGTTGATCGCTTTGGAAACCGTCTCGGTATATCTGTGGTTGCGCAGGCACAGACGTGACGCATGCCCCGCCTTGCCACCAGCGCTGGCCCGCCTTGAGTCGCGGCACCTCTCATAACGCCTGCTGATACGAACCACCTCTACCCGCGCATAGCCGCGCGTTAGGTTAAGTTCGGTTTCACCAATCAGCCGGTCTAAAATGCGCGTGTCACGGGTGGCGCTGGCAATGCAGCGTTCTTGTGGCGTGCCACAGGAAGCAAGCAAAAGCAGCAAGGCCAGCGGGGCAAGACGGATGTGCATGGCAAGCTTCCTCATCGGTTGTTGCGCTTAAAGGTCATGTTACGCGCTTACCTGCCACATGCAAAGTGGACGTTTCTAAAAAACCGTTATTGGGGTTTGATGCACATCTTGCGATGTAGTGCGACCTTATCCCTGCTTAAGTTTCTGGGGCCAGCGCCGCGATCTCGGCCCCGATGGCGCAAAAGTTAGGGGGGGTTGCAGCGGGGTTTGCGACGCCAAACCATTGCAGACAGGCCTGCCTGCATCCGCCAGATTGGCAGCGGTCGACGATTTCAGCAAGCTCGTTACGGCGAAGCCAACCCTCCAGTACCGCTGCGCGTAAATCCAGCCCTGCGCGCCAAGCCATTCCATTGGTCATGGCCCAAGCGCTTGGGGTTTCTGTGTAATCGGTCATTGCCAAATCCTTGCGTTTTCGGCTGTTAGGCTGCGCGAATTTGGCATCCTGCGCTTTGACTCAGATCAATTTGGGCTGGTTAGCGCGGTAAATTCGCGACAACTTTGCGCACGGTTTCGATCCGCGACCGATTTGGGGGATGGCTGCCCAGAAACCGATCGCCGGGGTCAGGGATCCGGGTAAAGAACTGCGCGCCGCGTATCGCGCTAAAGCCAGCGCGTTCGGTAATTTCGGTGCCCAACGCATCGGCTTCCAGTTCGAATCCTTTGGAGAATCGACGCGCACCCACCGTCGCGCCCGCCTTT
This sequence comes from Pseudorhodobacter sp., assembly GCA_047636855.1. GTDB lineage: Bacteria > Pseudomonadota > Alphaproteobacteria > Rhodobacterales > Rhodobacteraceae > Pseudorhodobacter. The sequence goes on along the minus strand of JBLIGH010000165.1, from coordinate 1,650 downwards.
TGGGCCGCTTCGATGGCTTCGGGGCTACCACCGCCTGCCGCGGCCAAAATCCCCCCCAACAACGCGCCGGTGATAGCGCTTTGTTCGGTTTGGGGAATATGGCCCAGAATATGATGCGCCGCCTCATGACCCATAACGAAGGCAAGCTCATCGACATTGCGCGCATCCGCGATCAGCGCCAGCGTGAAACCAAGCACCGGGTTTCCGCGCCTGTCCAGCGTTTGGAACGCGTTTGCGGGTTGATCCTTGCGGTCATCGACCACGATTTGGAAATCACAGCTTGCGCCACGGGTGCGCTGGCGACAATAGGCCTCGGCCACGGGTCCAACCGCATTGACGGCATCCACGAAATTGCGGATCGCCTGATCGGCCAAAACCTGATCCGAGCGCTCTGGCGCGGCGGTTTGCGTCCCCAATGGCTGCTCTGGTACAACGCAACCCGCCAGCAGCAACCCCATGGCCAGAACTGGCCCCATCATATTCCGCATCGCACACCCCAACTGCTTCGTCCTCGGCCCGTTATCTCAATAATCCGTATTCTGCAAAACCCGGTTCACAATGGGTTGTTCCTGTCGCTTTGTGATCCTACTCTGCAAACATGTTTACCATCGAGCATGATTTCGACGCCACCATAATAACCCTGATTGACGAGGGTGGACCCGGTCTTGCCGAAGATGTGACCATTTCGGCCTTCGAAGATTGCGTAACGCTGCAGCAGGCCTCGCCCCTCAACGGTGAGGTGGTGTCAGTGACCCTGTCAATGGTGCAGTTGAATGATCTGATGGCCGCGCTGGATTTGCCCGAGGGCAGTTACCGTTTGGCGCGCAAAGGCAGCTAGGTACTGTCATGTGTGGCTGGCGCAACCGATACACAGGGCACCTCGTTTTTACCCCCTTTTAGCGCCGTATATCAGTGCAACCGGGTTGGGTTTGGCAATTGACCATTGGCTTGCCACCCTTCACCCCTGATGGGCTTTTCAACCTAAGCCTGTGGCTGATGGCACACAGCTGGGCTGTTGCGGCGCATCGTCGTGGAACGTGGCAACATTGTCAGCCATCAGGCGATCCTGAGCGGGTTGGCTGAAACGATATCCAGACGGACGGGGGTTTCAAGATTATGGCCGTCTTGTTGGATCAGGATGCCCAGCATGGATTCGAGGGTGAAATAGGCCCGCAATAGGCGAAACATAAGATACTCGGGCAATGCGACGATGGCTTTCAGCAAGGCCCGCAGGATAGACGACTTGCCCGCGCCTTGCTTACCTTCCAACACAAGCGCGCAATCGGCTTTGCAGCCCGGTTTCAGTACCCGCGCAACGGCAGAGACAAGCCAAGCCGTGCCGACTTTGGCGGTCAGGTCGGAACGTTCGGCCCCACAGTAGCGGGACAGCCAGTTTTGCACCCTCGGAAAGCCATCCCAAGCCAAGCCCTCTAGGAAGTGTCGGACGGGTGAAATGATGGTGGTGGACGCGACAAGGAAAAGGGCATCCTGGAGTGCCCCCATCGGGTGGTCCAGTTTGAATGTTAGTGCATGGTGGGCCTCTGGTCTATCGGCATCATGCTTTCCGGCGCCGGTGGGCGATAGCCCAGGGCGCTGTGGGGCCTTACAGTATTGTAATGGTGGCGCCAGCGCTCGATGAGGATCTGGGCC
>JBLIGH010000164.1:0-7396 GCA_047636855.1 Pseudorhodobacter sp. | reverse complement strand
CAGCCAAACCACATCCACGAAGTGCCAGTACCAAGCAGCAGCCTCAAAACCAATATGACGCTCTGGCGTGAAATGACCTTTATAGGCGCGGATCAAGCAGACTGCGAGGAAAATGGTTCCGATGAACACGTGGAAGCCATGAAAGCCGGTCGCCATGTAGAAGTTCGCGCCGTAAATGTTGCCTGCAAAGCCAAAGGTTGCGTGGCTGTATTCATAGACTTGGAATCCGGTGAACAAAGCCCCCAGAACAATCGCGAGGATCAGACCATTCTTCAGGTCTTTGCGGTTATTTTCATGCACCAGCGCGTGGTGGGCCCAAGTGGCCGCAGCCCCGGAACACAGCAAGATCAGCGTGTTGATCAATGGCAGGTGCCAAGGGTCAAACGTCTCGATCCCAGCTGGCGGCCAAACGCCGTCGATGGCAGGCGAAAGCGGGCCCATTGGATACATGGCATGTTTGAAGAACGACCAGAACCAAGCGGCAAAGAACATGACTTCGGACATGATAAACATGATGAAGCCGTAGCGCAGGCCGATGGCCACGACTGGCGTATGATCGCCAACCTGGCTTTCGGCAACCACTTCGGACCACCAAGCGAACATCACGTAAAGCACCATGACGAGGCCAATCAGGCCCATATAAGGCGGCGATCCCTTCATCCAAAGCACTGCACCAAACAGCATGATGAACGCCCCAACCGCACCCATGAAGGGCCAGATCGAAGGCGGCAGGATATGGTAGTCGTGATTCTTGGCGTGGGCCATCTTCGTCATTCCCTCGTATTTTTTACACGGTCAACACCTTTGCCGGTGCTGCGCTTTCGCTTAGTTTACGGCCTTGATGGCAACAGGGGCAAGTGCTGCCTGCTCTTCCACCGGTAAATCGGTCTCGTAGAAGGTGTAAGAAAGCGTGATCGACTTCACAAACTTGCCTTCGCGATCATTCACAATCTCGGGGTCGACATAGAAAGTCACCGGCATCAGCACCCGTTCGCCCGGCTGCAGAACTTGCTCGGTAAAGCAAAAGCAGTCGATCTTGGTGAAATAGCCACCCGCTTGATCTGGCGTCACATTATAGCTGGCGGTGCCTGCAACAACCCGGTCGGTCGGGTTATACGCCTCGTAAAACGCCAGACCGGTTTCGCCCAGACGCAGCACCATCTCACGCTCTACCGGGGCAAAATCCCAAGGCATATTGCGGTCCTTTGAGCCATCGAACCGAATGATCATCGTCTGGTCAAGAATGACATCCGAGGCTTGCTCGGCGACCCCGGTCGTGCCGCCAAAGCCGGTCACACGGCAGAACCAATCGTAAAACGGCACCGCTGCAAAAGACAGCGAGATCATCAAAATCGCCACCCCAGTCAGTTGGCCTGCGGTTTTCTGGATCGGTGTCATGGCTTGGTTTCCCCATTTTCTGGCAGCAATTCCGGGCGCAGCACATGGTCAAACCCCTGCGTTGCCCCGACATTGGTTACCTTCACAACTGTCAGGCCAAAAACCAATGCGACAAAACCGACCAAGACCAGCCCCAGCCCAAGATTGCGGCCAAAGCGGCGTTTGTGCAGTTCATGATACGGTTTGAACATGACGTTACCAGCCCCCCAGCCCATAGGGTTTCAATGCGGCTTCGGCCAGAAACGCGCCAAAATGTAGAAACAGATAGAGCAGTGAAAACTTGAAAACCTGACGTTCAACCGCATAGCCGTCAGCCTCGGCTTCGGCTTCTTCGCGGCGCCAGATCCGCCATGCCCCGTACAAAAAGCCCGCATTCAGCAAGGCGGCAACCGCCAGATAAATCGGACCGCCAATCGAGGTGAAGCCAACGCTCATCGCGACAGGCACCAGCAGAATTGTATAGACCAGAATATGGGTCCGCGTCACTTTGCGGCCATGCGTCACGGTCAGCATCGGCACCCCAGCTTTGGAGTAGTCTTCGTTCATGAACAGCGCCAAGGCCCAGAAATGCGGTGGCGTCCACATGAAAATCAGCGCGAACATCAAGGCGCTTTCCAACGAGACATCGCCCGTCACCGCCGCCCAACCGATCATCGGTGGGAAAGCCCCTGCAGCGCCACCGATCACGATGTTCTGCGGGGTCGAGCGTTTCAGCCACATCGAATAGACCACGGCGTAAAAGAAAATCGTAAAGGCCAGCAGACCCGCCGCCAGCAAATTCGAGGCCAGCCCCAGCATCACCACCGCAATGCCAGACAGCGCCAGACCCAAACCCAATGCCTCGCCGGGTTGCACGCGGCCTGACGGGATCGGGCGCTTTGCGGTGCGCTTCATGATCACGTCAATATCGGCATCCCACCACATGTTCAGCGCGCCCGAGGCCCCTGCCCCCAGCGCGATAAACAAGATCGACGTCATCGCAACAAAAGGATGCACCGAACCCGGCGCCACCAAGACACCGACCAAAGCGGTAAACACCACCAGCGACATGACACGCGGTTTCAACAGCGCCACGTAATCGCCGAAGCTCGCCTCGCCAGTTTGCTCGATTGCTTGTGCGTCACTCATTGCTTTGGTCCTTCAAAAGGAAACAGGGGCCAAACGGCCCCCACCCGCCTATATATTATTTAGCCGAAGCGAATTTTAAGCCTTCAGATGCAAGGCCGGCATATTCCAGTTTCGCATTGGCCAGCCATTCGGCATAGGCTTCTTCCGAGACGACTTTCACCGTGATCGGCATGTAGGCATGGTCTTTGCCGCACAGTTCGGAACATTGACCGAAATAAATGCCCTCACGCTCGGCTTTGAACCAAAGCTGCGCCAGGCGCCCAGGAACGCCGTCTTGCTTCACGCCAAATGCCGGGATCGTCCAGGAGTGGATCACGTCTGCACCGGTTACCTGCATCACAATGGTTTTACCGATTGGCACAACCACGGCTTCATCCGTGGCCAACAGATAATCGCTTTCGTCATAGCCATTGGCTACAAGCGCGCTTTTACTCAGCATGAAAGCATCAAAGCCAAAGCCTTCATCTACATATTCATAACCCCAATACCACTGGTATCCGGTCACTTTGATATTGATGTCGCCCACAGGAATTTCTTGTTGCTTAAACAAAATCGGCAGCGAATAAGCCCCGATCACCACCAGAATGATAATCGGAACAACGGTCCATGCCACTTCCAACGTGCTATGATGGGTGAATGTCGCCGGAACTTTGTTGCGCTTTTCGCTGAAGCGGAAAGCGCAATACAACATAAGCCCTGTGACGAACACCACGATGAGGCCCATGATGATGTTCAAACCATAGTCGAGCCCCTGCAAATCGCGGGCCAGTTCGGTTGCTGCTGGCTGAAAGCCCGTCAGCTTATCAATGGGCTTGCCAACCTTTTCCAACTCTTGAGCGAAGGCCATTCCGGCCGCGCTTAGTGTTCCAAAACCCGCGGCAATGCCGGAAAGACCTGTCATCATGCGCATATTGCATATCCCGTTCGTTTACGTGGCCTTTTTTGGCCTGTATTTGACACTACCTGAGTTACAGGCAGAATCCCGTTGTTTCTAGCTCAGGTGAAACCATATTAAGGCAGAAACGACAAGAGAAACAGTTGCGGCAAAGAGACGCCGTTTGACCTGCATCAAGGACATCAGCATGAGTGACGCCCCTTTCCGCCCGTTTGAGACTCAATTGGACGAGGCAACCGCCTTGGCAATCCTGCGCGCCGCCACCAGCGGCGCCGATGATGGAGAGCTGTTTTTAGAGCGCCGCCGCTCTGAAGCAATCGTTTTGGATGATGGCCGTGTAAAGAACGCCAGCTATGACGCCTCGGAAGGCTTTGGTCTGCGCGCGGTGCGCGGCGAAGTTGCAGGCTACGCCCATTCGACCGAAATCTCTGAAAATGCGCTAAAGCGCGCCAGCGAGACCGCGCGCCTTGCCGTGGGCGATGGCGGCGGCACCATTGCCGATGCCCCCAAAGGCACCAATCTAAAGCTATATACCGATGCCGACCCGATGGCCGATGCGACTTTTGCAGGTAAAATCGACCTTCTCAAAGAAATCGATGCCTATACCCGTGCGCTGGACCCGCGGATCATCCAAGTCTCGGCCACCATCGCCGCGGGGCTGCAAGAGGTCGAGATCTTGCGCCCCGAAGGGCTGCGCCTGACCGATATCCGACCCATGGCACGGTTGAATATCGCCGTCATCGTCGAACAAAATGGCCGTCGCGAATCTGGTAGCATGGGGGGGGGCGGCCGCTACGGCCTCGCCCGGTTGATGGAGCCTGCGCATTGGCAATCCGTTGCCCGCGAGGCATTGCGCATCGCCTTGGTGAACCTCGAAGCCGTGCCCGCCCCGGCAGGTATGATGGATATCGTGCTGGGGGCCGGTTGGCCCGGCATCTTGCTGCATGAGGCAATTGGCCACGGGCTGGAGGGTGATTTCAACCGCAAGAAAACCTCGGCCTTTGCCGGTTTGATGGGGCAGCAGATTGCGGCCAAGGGTGTGACAGTGCTGGATGACGGCACGATCCCGGATCGTCGAGGCTCGCTGACGGTCGATGACGAGGGCACGCCCTCGGCCAAGAATGTGCTGATCGAGGATGGCGTATTGGTCGGCTATATGCAGGACCGCCAGAACGCGCGCCTGATGGGTGTGGCCCCGACTGGCAATGGTCGGCGTGAAAGCCATGCCCATATTCCAATGCCGCGCATGACCAATACCTATATGATGGGCGGTGATGCGGACCCCGGTGACATTGTCGCCTCGCTGAAAGATGGCATCTATGCCGTCGGTTTTGGCGGCGGTCAGGTCGATATCACCAATGGCAAGTTCGTGTTCAGCTGCACCGAGGCTTACCGTGTGCAGAATGGTAAAATCGGCGCACCGGTCAAAGGGGCGACCCTGATCGGGGATGGGGCAACCGCGCTGAAACAGATCCGCGCCATCGGCAATGATATGAAGCTGGACCCCGGCATCGGCAATTGCGGCAAGGCAGGCCAATGGGTGCCAGTTGGTGTGGGTCAGCCCACATTAATGATCGGTGGCCTGACGATTGGCGGATCGGCTGCATGAATACCCTTTGGCGCAGTGCCCCACAAAGCCCTGTGCCAATTGGCACTTTCCTCACAAGCATCGCGGTCCTTTGGCTTGGCCCGATGGTTGTGGGGCGTATCGCGGCCTTTTGCGTCTACCTTGCGACACCGCTTTTGGCCCCCGAAACCCAGCTAATCCTTTACAATCTGTCGTTGGTTTTGATCTTTTCACCGGTCTATGCTTGGGTCGGCTGGTTGGTGGCGGCACCGATCTTGTGGTTTTTGCTGCGCGACGGCTGGTTCGGCTGGGGCTCTGCTGCACTGGCGGGGTTGATCGTTGGTTTTGTTGCTGGCAGCATTCTGGAAACGGGCATTGCCATCGCCTTTGGCCCGCTTGCCCTTTTGACCCTGCGGGCGGGGCTGGGTTACCGCCTGCCGCTTGGCCTTGCGCAAAAGGATGCCCCTTAAGCCCGGATTTCGCAACAATCGGCCAAGGTTGAAACAGACCCTCTCGCCCTGCGCCGCACTCTGAGGTATGACGAGGCCATGTCACAGATTGAATCACTTTTCGTCACCCGCCTTTACCGTGCTGCCTTGCCAGAGCTGGGCAAAGCCCCGGATCTGGCAGAGCTGGAAGATACCTGCTTGTCGATCGCCGAAGACGACGAAGCCGGGCAAGATTGGTGCGAGAAAAACGGTTATGCGGGCTATACCAGCTATGCCTCGCAAATCGATCTGGGGTGGCAATTTCCGATTTTCAAAGACCTGATCAAACTTCTCGACAAACATGTCGCAAGCTTTGTCAAAGACCTAGCATTCGATCTGGGCAGCAAGAAAATCAAGCTCGACAGCCTGTGGATTAATATTCTGCCAACAGGTGGCATCCACACGTCGCATATCCACCCCCATAGCGTGATCAGTGGCACGACCTATGTGACGATGCCCGAAGGTGCCAGCGCAATTAAGTTCGAAGACCCGCGACTGGCGATGCAGATGGCCGCGCCCATGCGCAACGCACAGGCCCCAAAAGAGCTGCGCAGCTTTTTCTATGTAGCGCCCGACGCTGGTGATGTTTTGCTTTGGGAAAGCTGGCTGCGTCACGAGGTGCCGATGAATATGGCCGATGATGATCGCATCAGCATCAGCTTCAATTACAGCTGGGTCTGACGCGCCGCACAGTTCTTTCTTCAAAACGCAGCCGCAAAAAGTCGCTTTTTTTTAACGTGGGACATCCCTGCCGTAAGGTTTTGCGACAGGTGAAACCTTGGCTTTCAAACGCTACCGGCAGCCGCCACATCTTGTTTGAACTGCTGCGCTGCCGCCTCGAACGTAGCGCTGTCGGTCAGGCCTGCCAAACGCGCGGCCACAGCTTCGTCCAGTTCAAGACCCCATGTGTGGATCATGCAGCCCAGTGTCACATACATGCCGTGGATCGCGATCAGGTCCATAAGCTGCGGCGTGCTCAAATGCGGCGCCAATGCAGCCCGCGTGCTTTTGTGGATCGCATGGGTCGTCATCAACTCATCAACCGCGCGCAGCACAAGCCCATCAACCTCTGGCCAATCAGGCCCAATCTCGTGCAGCAATACCGCGTTGATCGCCGCGATTGGCATGCCCAGCCGCATCGCCCGGTCGACATGCGAGCCCCATTCGTACCATGCGCCAAGATGGACGCCGACGCGCAAGATCACCAACTCGCCCAAATGCTGCCCTAAGGTGCCGCCGTTTACCGAAAAATTGCGAAAATCCCACCACGCCTGCAACAAGGACGGGCTATGAGCCATCAACTTGTGCACATTGATCGGCGCCCCTTTCATATCCTCGACGATATGGGCCAATTGAGGGTCCCACTGATCAATCGGCAGCGGGGAAAGGGGATCTTGCGTTGTCATTCTTGGCCCGTTCTTTCGTGTGATCAGCGCGCAAAGGCGCTGTTGTTCTTGGTTTAACCACTCGTTTGCCTGCCGAAAAGCAATTTTCTTAAAGCGCGGCTCAAGAATGCGCGGTCTTTTTGCGGGTTTCCCCTTCATCGCTGCGCCCTCGGCCTAGCCACTTGGAAAGCGGGGCCGCCGACACACCATGAAACACAATAGACAAAAACACGGTCATCGAGACGCAGGCCAACAATTCAGCCTCGCCGGGAAAGTCGAATTCGTCGATCATGATCAATGTAAAAAGGATCGATGCAAGACCTCTTGGCCCGAACCATCCTAAAAACAGCTTATCGCCTGCGGCAAGCCCGGTGCCCGACAGCGAAATCCAAATTGGCAGCATGCGCACAACGGTCAAAAACAAGACCGCGATTGCCGTGGCCTTCCAATTCATATGCGCGATGCCGTCGGGCAGCAATATTGCGCCGAAGATCAAAAAGGCAAACATCGTCAGAACCTGACCGACCCCCTCCAT
>JBLIGH010000163.1:0-7403 GCA_047636855.1 Pseudorhodobacter sp. | reverse complement strand
GGCCAACATCACCATCGCTTCGCGAGAGCGCTTGCGGATAACCTCTATCTGACCGGGGGTCAGCACCCCTTCGGCCAGCATGGCGCTTGCGTTTACAACATAATGCATTCGATTTCCTTACGGTTGAACATTGTTCATACTGCTATATCAACCTATGAACGGCGTTCAAGTCAATCTTGTTATGACGTCACGTCGCCAAAGCAACCCCACGCGACCCGTGCCATGCCTGTCGCCCGAAAAAAAACCCGCACCTTAATCGCGATGTTTTTCAGGGGTCCCCATCTGGCCCAACCGCACATGGCGCAAGGCCTCGACCAGCAGCGCCGTCAACAGGCCAAAGTTCAAAAGCCCATTGGCGGCTGCCATCCCCCCCAACAAGCGCCAATCCTGCGCCAACAAAACATCGCCAAACCCCAACGTCGTGTAGGTGATCAACGCAAAATACATCGATTCTTCGAATGTCTGAAACAGGCCCAACCCATAAAACGTCAACGCCCAAATCCAGACGCCCGTCGTAATCACCGCCAAAACCAACAACGAGACGCTTACCATCACCACCAACATCTTTGGCCGATGCGGTTTTGTGACTAACCAGCGATGCCACTTGGCAAAGCCTATCTCCATTGCCAAAACTCCAACGCCGCCCACCAAGACAGATAAAACAATGATCACAGAACCAATGGCGATTTGCACAAACATGGTTTTCAGCCTCCTCAATCAGCCCGCAAATCGCGAACGGGTGTGGCGCAATTGTAGCCAAGACTTTGCCTCTGTAAAATGGTGCAAACCCGTCGGGCTTTTAACCGCATCTGGACAGCGCCGCCGCCAGTCCCTATTTGGGGGGCATCATGGTAAAAATATCTGACCCCAATTCAAAACTGATCGCAGAAAACCGTCGCGCACGGTATGATTTCGCCATCGAAGACGACATCGAGGCAGGCATCATGCTGTTTGGGTCCGAGGTGAAGTCGCTGCGACAGGGCGGCTCCAATATCGCGGAAAGCTACGCCTCCGTTGAGGGCGGCGAGCTTTGGCTGATCAACGGCTATATCGCGCCCTATATTCAGGCGAAGACCTGGGGGCATGACGAACGGCGCAAACGCAAACTATTGGTTTCACGCAAAGAACTGTCACGTCTTTGGACCGCCACCGCGCGCGAAGGCATGACGATCGTGCCGTTGAAAATGTATTTCAACGACCGAGGCGTGGTGAAACTCAAGATCGGGATCGCCAAGGGCAAGAAAAACCATGACAAGCGCCAGTCAGAAGCCAAACGCGATTGGGGCCGCCAAAAGGCGCGATTGCTGAAGCAAAACGTCTGATTTTCCCCCTGATTGGCGGCCAAAACTCTGCCATTTCTGGCCTCAGGCAGCGCAATTTGGCGCGGCGATATCTGGGGAAAGACACGAATGGAACTGATTATTAGCTTGATTGCAGGTGCTATCGGCGGCAATGGCGCGGGTGCCGTGCTGAAAAAACTGAACCAAGGGCCGCTGCTAAATTCCATTTTAGGGATTTTGGGCGGCGGTTTGGGGGGTCAAATCCTTGGCATGTTGGGCGCAGGCGGCGCGGTTGCGGGCGGCGGCGACTTGGGCTCTATCATCGGGGCAATCGCCTCTGGTGGTGTTGGTGGCGGCGCGCTTTTGGCGGTGTTCGGCGTGGCTCGCAAAGCGATGGGCAAGTGACATTCGCCTGAAAAAGCAGTGATCCCCGGCGAAATTGGGGGCCACAGCCCGTCCATGCGGCCTTGCCTCGCGCGTGTCATCCGATATACCCGGATCATTGCCAAGAGGAGCCGCCCATGACCCCCGCCCCGAAGGACGACCCCAAAACGCTGGTCTCTACCGACTGGCTAGCCAAGCATTTGAAAGACCCGGATCTTCGGATTATTGATGCGTCTTGGTACATGCCCGACAGTGGCCGCAACGCCCGCGCTGATTTTGAGGCCGCCCATATTCCCGGCGCGCGCTTCTTTGACATCGACGCGATGTCCGACCACCGCTCGGAGTTGCCGCATATGGCCGCCCCGGTCGAGAAATTCATCAGCCGAATGCGCGCAATGGGGGTCGGCGACGGGCATCAGGTCGTGGTCTATGATGGCTCGGGTCTGTTTTCCGCCGCCCGGGTTTGGTGGAATTTCCGCCTGATGGGCAAGATCGATATCGCCGTGCTGGATGGCGGTTTGCCAAAATGGAAAGCCGAGGGGCGCGAGCTAGAGGATATGCCGCCTGTCATGCGCGACCGCCATATCACCGTGCAGCGCCAGTCTGGGTTGGTAAAAGACGTCACGCAAGTCGCCCATTCATCCAAACTGGGCGAAGCCGAGATTATCGATGCCCGCGCCGCCGCCCGTTTTCGCGGTGAGGTGGCAGAGCCGCGCGCCGGTCTTCGCGCAGGCCATATCCCGAATTCGAAAAGCCTGCCCTTTGGCGAGTTGTTGCACGCCAATGGCACGATGAAAGACCCTGCCGCCCTGAAAGCTCAGTTTGAGGCTGCGGGCGTGAACCTTGCCAAACCTGCGATCACCACCTGTGGATCGGGTGTGACCGCCGCTATCCTCAGCCTCGCGCTGGAACGGATAGGCCATCGCAATCATTCGCTTTACGATGGGTCCTGGACCGAATGGGGCATGTACCCCGACCTCCCCGTGGCCACAGGCCCCGCCTCATCTTGAAACCCACCCACAAAGGCCAACCCAAATGTTGAACGCGCTGAACCCGCAACCGCAAGACAAAATCCTCGCCCTGATCCAGATGTATAAGGATGACCCGCGCGACACCAAGATCGATCTTGGCGTGGGCGTGTATAAGGATGCAACCGGGCTGACCCCGGTGATGCGGGCGGTGAAGGCTGCGGAAAAGCAGCTTTGGGAAGTCGAGCGCACGAAAGCCTATACCGGGCTGGCGGGTGACCCCGAATATGCCAAGGCAATGCAGGGGCTTATGTTGGCCGACACGGTTCCGGCAGACCGGTTGTCTGCCGTGGCCACCCCCGGCGGCACGGGTGCCATTCGTCAGGCGTTAGAGCTGATCAAACTGGCCAGTCCCGACGCGACGATCTGGCTGTCCAACCCAACCTGGCCGAATCATCCATCGATCATCCGCTATCTGGGGATGAAAATGGCCGAATATCGCTATTTCGATGCTGAAAGCCGGGGTGTGGATTTCGACGGCATGAAGGCCGATCTGGCGGGCGTGAAACCCGGCGATATCGTGCTGCTGCATGGTTGCTGCCATAACCCGACCGGCGCAAACCTGAACCTGTCGCAATGGGGTGAAGTTGCTGACTTGCTGGAAAAAACCGGAGCGATCCCCTTTGTCGACATCGCCTATCAGGGCTTTGGTGACGGATTGGAAGAAGACGCAGCCGGTCTGCGGTTGCTGGCCACCAGACTGCCCGAGATGCTGATCGCCGCCTCGTGTTCCAAAAACTTCGGAATATACCGCGAGCGCACCGGCATTTTGATCGCCGTTTCCCCGAAAGCCGAGATGCGCGCTGTCGTGCAAGCCAACCTCGCCTTTTTGAACCGTCAGAACTTCAGCTTCCCGCCGGATCATGGCGCGCGGTTGGTGACGATGATCCTGAACGACCCCGCCCTGCGCGCGGATTGGCAGGCAGAACTGGAAGAGGTGCGGTTGAACATGCTGAGCCTGCGCCAACAACTGGCCGATGAGTTGCGCCGCTTGTCCGGATCAGACCGTTTCGGCTTTATCGCAGCCCATCGCGGCATGTTCTCTCGGCTCGGTGCGACAGAGGCTCAGGTTGAAACGCTGCGCAAAGAGCATGGGATCTATATGGTCAGCGACAGCCGGTTGAACATCGCCGGACTGAACGCCAACACGGTGCCAATTTTGGCCAAGGCAATCATCGAAGTGGGCATCTAAGCCCGATAAAAGGGGGCTACACGCCCCCTTTTTTTTGCATCAGCGGATCACGCGCAGACGATCGCCGCACCTAACCACACCCTCTTGCACAATCGCGCATAAAACCCCGCGCAGCCGCAACTGCGGGTGGCCCGGTGCTGTCAGCCAGTCTTTGGCCGCAGCGCCGTAACGCGCTTTCCATTTCACACAGCCATCGTTGAATACCTCGGACACGCGCAACATGGCTGACCCCGCTTGCAGCAAAGTACCTGTGGGCAGATTGGCCTCGGTCATATCCAAATCCGCAACCATCGTATCCCCCGGATGCGGGCTGCCTTCGCGGTCGCGCCAAACCAGATCCATCACGCGCTGCGGTAAAATCGACACCTGAATACCGGGATGCGGCGACCCATCCGCACATCGCAACCAAGGTGCTGAAAGCCAGCGTTCCCCCGGAATGCCTTGTGCAACAGTCAACCGCAGCTCTTCTGGAAACTGACGCAGATTATAGCCGGGGCGAAAGCACAGGCTGGTGATGATTGCCTGATCTTTGGGGGCCGCCAGCACCTGCGGCAAAGCCGCGTGCAACTCTTCGGAGGTTATAAAGTTCATATTTACCTTTTCAGGGCTGCCACTTTGGCCCGCAAACCCAGATCGCATTGCAACAAAATCCCTTCGGCTTTTAGCGCCGCCAGCACAGGGGGGCTGGCCGTTTGAACCGCTGCGTAAAGCGCGTCCAACCCTGCGGTATCCGCCGCCAAAAGCCATTCTTGCAGCGCTGGGTTGAATTGGTAAGCCCCAAGTGTCAGCCGAAACTGCAACCGATCTTTCCAACGGCTCGGATCCTCGGCGTGAAAATGCAACAACGCGATTTCAGGATTGAAATCACCACTGGGCACGCGCTGACCGGCCCGAAACGCCCCATGCAGACGCGGTTCAAATCGCGACAGGCCGGTCCGGAAAATGCATTTTCCGGCTGCGTGACTCAACACGCCCGAGGGAAACAGCGGTGCAAAAGGTCCAAAGACCCGGCATCGCGCTGGTTCTGCCTCGGCGCCGCGAAGCGCCGCGCGAAAGTGCCGCGCGGTAAAGATGTCATCGGGCAGGTGCGGGTCATGCAACGCTTCCCACGGCGCGATACGCAGCATCAGGCTTTCTGCATCCAAACCCGCCAAAACCTCTGCTATTTCCCGCGATGGCAGCAGATATTCATCGACATCAATATGCCCCAACCAAGGCAAGCCCGTCTGCTTATAAACCGACTGCATATTTCGGCTTTGCCGGTTTTGATGCTTCTCGGGGCGCTTGCCGATAAGCGCTTGCCAATAGTTCAGATCGCAGCGCGTGGCGGTTACGCGGGGCATCCGCGACACCTGTGCATAGGCCGGATCGTCAGGGTCATCAAAGAACAGCCACAGATGCGCTGCCCCCAAATCAAGATGATGTGCTACGAAGGCCAATACCTGCTCTGTCGGCGCTTTGATTGTAGCACAAAGACCCCAGTTGCTCACAGTTTGCTCAACAACGCTTTGGTCGGCCAAGCGTCCGCAGGCAAACCAAGCCGGGCTTGTTCTTTTTGCACGGCCGCGCGGGTCAATGCGCCCAAAATTCCGTCGATCTTACCAACATCATGACCGCGCGCACGCAGCTTTTGTTGCAATGCTTGCATATTCCCCAGCGAAAGCAGCGTATCGGGATTGCCCGAGTTGAAAATAGGCGCGCCTTCCAGCCTTGTGCCAAAATAGGCAGCCGTTGTCACATAGACAAAGCTTTTATTCCATTCAAACAACACTTTAAAATTCGGATAGGCTAGAAAAGCCGGCCCTTTGCGCCCTTCGGGCAGCAAGATCGAGGCTTGCAGACCCCTGCTGATTTTGCCCGCGCGGGGCTTCACACCCAGTCGCGCCCAATCAGCACCCGACAGGGTTTTATCCAAGCCGGTTTTCTTCCAGTCCAAACCATTGGGCACTGTGACTTCTTGCAGCCAAGGCTCGCCCCTGCGCCAGCCCAGATCACGCAACAGGCGCGCGCCAGACAAAACCGCATCCGCCACCGAGGTTTTTAGCGAGACCCTGCCATCACCATCGCCATCGACACCGCGTTCCAAAATATCGGCGGGCAGCATCTGCACCATGCCAATCTCGCCCGCCCAAGCGCCTGTGGTCGCGGCGGGGTCGAACATCCCGCGCTTCCAAAGCTGCATTGTGGCATGAATTTGCGGCTGAAACAGCGCCGGGCGCCTGCAATCATGGCCCAAGGTCATCAAGGCATTCAGCGTGTTGAAATTGCCCTGCACCGCCCCGAAATCCGTCTCGAACGCCCAGAACGACAGAAGAATCCCACGCGAGACGCCATATTCTTTTTCCGCGCGGCTGAAGATCGTGTTGTATTTCTTAGAGTTCGCCGCGCCGTTATTGATCCGGCCCGTGCTGATCAGATTGCGTGAAAACTCGGTAAAGCTTTTGCGGAAAATCCCCTGCGAGCGGTCGGCTTTCAACACAGCCCCGTCTTGCTTCGCCGTTTGAAAAAACCGGCCAGTTTCAGCCTTGCTGAAACCTTTGCCTTGCGCCTCTGATTTGATCTCGGCAATGAAGCTGGAAAAAGAACCGCCGCAGCTTGCAGCCAGTGCAGGCGTCGCGGTCATGGCGGCAATCAGGGCAAAAACGGCAAATCGCATTGAAAAACTCCTGTTGTTCCTGGGACAGATTAACAGCGAAGCGGCCCGAGGCAACAGCCCGCGATTACAAGAGGGCGATCACGATTACGCAGACCAACATAACGGCCCAAGCGCGCCAGAGCGCTGACACCGCAGCATCGATCTGGTCTGGCCCCGCATCGCGCAGACCCTCGCCCCAAACCCACGGAAAATCACGCATCGCACCGTCATAGCTGCGTGGCCCGGACAGCGCCGTGTTCAGGCCCACGGCCATGGCCGCTTCGGGCCAGCCCGCATTAGGCGAGCGGTGCAAGGGGGCATCGCGCAAGATCGGCGTCAGGTTGCGACAGCCAAGGCCCAAGGCAATCAACGCCGCCGTGATCCGCGCCGGGACCCAGTTCAACACATCATCCAACCGTGCCGCGGCCCAACCGAAGGCTTCATAGCGTGGGGTGCGATGGCCGATCATGCTGTCGGCGGTATTGACCACTTTATAAATCACCAAACCCGGCAGGCCTCCGACCAAAAACCACAAGGCCGGTGCAACGACACCGTCAGACAGATTCTCGGCCGCACTTTCAATCGCTGCGCGCGACACAGCAGGCGCATCCATCGCAGCCACATCCCGCCCAACGATTCGCGCCACCATCACCCGGCCATCCCCAAGGCTCAGGCGAAGCGCATCGCCCACGGCCTTCACATGATCCACAAGCGAGCGTTGCGCCAAAAGGATCGCAGCCAGAATGACTTCCAGCAGGCCAAAATCGGGCACCAAAGCGATTGCCCAACCGATTAGCCCCGCCGCGAAAACCAGCATTGCAACGGCCAGTACCCCTTTGGCTTTGCGGTTTTCGCCGTTGTTAAGTCGGGCTTCAACCCAAGCC
>JBLIGH010000162.1:0-7512 GCA_047636855.1 Pseudorhodobacter sp. | reverse complement strand
GCCAAACGGCGTTAGAGCTATTGGCCGAATGGAATGGCGAGATGAACGAGCATCTGCCCGAACCGCTGATCTATTCCGCATGGATACGCGCCTTGCAAGACAGATTGATCCGCGACGAGCTTGGGCCTTTGGCAGATGAGTTCGACCATGTTGGACCGGTTTTCATCGAGCGGGTGTTTCGCGACGAGAATGGGGCCTCGCAATGGTGCGATGTGATCCAATCCGCCGCGATCGAGACCTGTCCCGATGTCGCCCGCATGGCGCTGGACGAGGCTTTGATCCAGTTGAGCGAACGCTACGGGCCCAGTATGGAAAGCTGGCGCTGGGGCGATGCGCATCAGGCCACGCATGACCATCCGGTTCTGGGTTCGGTTCCGGTGCTGCGCTATTTTGTGAATATGCGGCAATCCACCAGTGGTGGCGACAGCACCTTGATGCGTGGGCGCACCTCGGGCAAGGAACCTGACCCGTATCAAAACGTGCACGGTGCAGGCTACCGGGGGGTTTATGATTTTGCCGATCCCGACAGTTCGATCTTCGTCACGTCCACAGGCCAATCCGGCCACCCGCTGTCGCGCCATTACGATGATTTGGGCGTGTTGTGGCGGCGCGGTGAATACATCCCGATGAGCCTTGATCCTGCACTTGCCCGGGCAGCGGCCGTGGGTGTCACCCGGATCTCTCCGACAAAATAACTGCGGCGCACAGCATTCTTTCCAGCCCTAGGTGGCCGATCAAGATATGATATTTATGAATGGCTTACACGACAATGCAAAGTGGCCGTGTAAGAATATCTTAACCGAAGATTAAAGCGTTTCGAAGGTTTTTGCCTGCCGCTCGGTCCAGCGCACCAAAAGCGTCCAACCCGTCTCTTGCGTTGTTTCACTGATCACAATGCCCTCGGCGTGAAGCCAAGCATGCGCTTTGCCTTGGGTGAAGTTCAACTGCAATTCGGTCTCGACCTTGGTCTGCTCGAACGCCGTTGATACGGCGGCCAACAAAGGCGCCACGCCTTCACCGGTCACGGCAGAAAGCGGGAAGACATCGGGCTTGGAGGTGGCTTGGTTCAGCAACGCGGACCGCGCCGTCTCGTCAACCAAATCCAGTTTATTCCAAATCTCTAGCTGCGGCGTATCCGCCTTAACCCCCAGCGAGGTCAAAATATCGGCCACGTCGGCGGCTTGTTCAGAACTTTCCGGGTGGCTGATGTCGCGGACATGCACAATCAGATCCGCCTCCAGCACCTCTTCCAATGTCGCGCGAAACGCGGCAACCAACTGGGTCGGCAGGTCCGAGATAAACCCAACCGTATCGGACAAAATCACCTTGCGACTGTCGGGCAGTTCCATACCGCGCATCGTCGGATCCAGCGTGGCAAAAAGCATATCCTTGGCCAGAACCTCGGCCCCGGTGATCCGGTTGAACAGCGTCGATTTGCCCGCGTTGGTATAACCGACCAATGCGACCACCGGAAAAGGCACTTTGCGGCGTGCCGCGCGGTGCAATTCGCGGGTTTTGACCACCTTATCAAGCTGACGTTTGATGCGAACGACCTGATCGTCAATCGCCCGGCGATCAGACTCGATTTGTGTCTCGCCCGGTCCACCGACAAAGCCAAGCCCGCCGCGTTGGCGTTCCAGATGGGTCCAGGCCCGCACCAGTCGCGTGCGTTGATAAGATAGCGCGGCCAGTTCGACCTGCAAAACGCCTTCACGCGTGCGGGCACGATCCGCAAAAATCTCGAGGATAAGCCCGGTCCGGTCCAGCAGCTTGACGCCCCATTCCTTTTCCAGATTGCGTTGCTGCACGGGGGTCACGGGACCGTCGATCAGCACCAGACCGACCTCCAAATCCTTCATCCGCGCGCCCAGCTCTGCCACCTTGCCAGACCCGAACAACATCCCCGGCTGCATCTTGGGCAGGCGAACAACTTCGCCGCCCATAACCTCTAGACCGGGCAGTGCCGCTGCCAAAGACAAGGCCTCTGCCAGCCCATGTTCAGGCAGCCGCCTGCTTCTGACCGACTTCAGATCTGGATGAATGACATAGGCATGCGTTGCCTCGGCATGCGTATCATGGCCCGGCTGTTCCCGGAAAATTGGAAACGCGTCGTCATCGGCCCCATCGGGTGTTTGCAAGATTATTCTTCGCCTTCATAAAGACTGATCGAAGCGCCCGGCATAATCGTCGAGATCGCATGTTTATAAACCAGCTGCGACTGACCATCGCGACGCAAAAGCACGCAGAAATTGTCAAACCAAGTGATCACGCCCTGCAATTTAACGCCATTAATCAAAAAAATCGTAACCGGAACTTTTGCTTTCCGAATGTGGTTAAGAAATGCATCTTGCAGGTTTTGTTTATCAGAAGCCATTTGTTTTGCCTTTTTTTTCTTTTGGTTGCCGATTTGAGCCTACGGTCCCTCCCCGATGCTCTTGTGCGCCACTATGAAACGGCTGGATTGGACATTCCAGCCCAAAAGCAATTCTAGGCCAAGCACGGTTTGGCAAGCGTCTTAACGCCGCCACAATCCCGGGGAAAACAGGGCAAGGATCGCCAGAACCTCCATTCGCCCGACTATCATCGCAAAGGCGAGCACAAATTTGATGCCTGCCCCGAAGGTGACGATCCGAATCGGTTCTTGCAAAGCATGCGTGCTTAAGGGTCCGGTTGTAGTCACTGCCGCTACGGTTAAAACAAGACTTTGTTCAAACTCAAGCCCCAACAAAGCCAATATCGCCACCACAATGGCGAAGGTCATGGCGAAGAGCATAAAAAAGATCCAAGACACATAAGCGCCGCCCTTGCGCAATCTGCGCGCGGTCTCGCCCTCGCCACCGATGGAACTGGGATGCACCAGACGGTCAGGGCGTATACACGCAGCAGTTTCAACCCACCCGCCGTTGTCGCAATACCGCCACCGATCATCGCAAGCCCAAGCAATATCAGCCCCGGATTGCCCAACCCCGACCAGGTTCGCGCGGTTTGCCAATCGCCACTTTCAAAACCGGTCGTGGTCAAGAAAGACATTGTCGTAAACAACGCGCCCCAGATTGCATGCAAAACCGCACTTACGGTCATGACATCATCCGCCGCAAGGCTGGCCCACCAATGGCGGAAAAACAGCAAGAACGGCACGACCGCTAAAAAGACCAAGGCAAGCTGCACTTCGTGATCGTTGAAAATAGTCCGTTCGCGGTCGGTCAACACCGCACCGGGCAGGCTGCGGCGGGTCAAAGCGAAGGCCAGAAAGAAGAAAATGAAAACCTCGGCGATTACCCCGGCTTGGCTTGCAGACAGGCTTTCGCCCGCCGTGATACCGCTGGTCGAAAGGGTCGACATCGCGAGGCAAAGCGCTGTCAGCCCGTTTTCGCCTGCCATCAGCAGCAAAACCCACAGGCAAAGTGTCAAAACAGCATAGGTCGGGAAAAGCGTTACAGTGTGGCGCACCAACCGTTCCGAAGGATCAGCGCCTTTCAAAATCTGGCCTGCGCCCTTTGACGCCCGCCCCGGCACCCTGCCCGAGATCACCTCGACCCCGCCCAAATCAAGCGGCGCCAAGACCGCTGCGGCGCATAGCAGCACGAAAAAGCCGCCCAGCCAGCCGACAAGTGCGCGCCACAGGTGCAGAGACGGCGGCAACCGCCCCGGCGTGTCGTAAAGCGTAGCGCCTGTCGTGGTAAAGGACGACACCATCTCGAACCACGAATTCAAAAAGCTGGTGTCCTTGACCGCTTGGTCAAAGGGCACGGCCATAACGACTGGCAAAATCAGATATGCACCCAAAAGTGCTGCCAACTGGCTGCCTGCCTGATTTCGAGGGCGGTAGTTCGACGTCGCAATCCCAACCGTCACCGTCAGCAATAGAAACATCAAACCGGCATAAAAGAACGACCGCGCGACGTGCAGATCGCTGATCACAGCCGCATGTGCCGCAGGCAACAGCATCGCTAGGGCGGCAATCCCCATAAGGATCACCAAAAAGGGTAGGTCTAACAGCCGCCGCATCGCGCGATCAAAAGAAGTCGATGGAGACCTGCAACAGGCGCTCCACCTCAGGGACATCCTTGGCCATGGCAAAAAGGGCGATGACATCGCCTTCTTCCATGCGCAAGCTGCCGCTGGGTTTCAGAACTTTATCGCCCTTCATGACCCCACCGACGAGCACGCCCTCGGGGAATTCGATATCCCGGATCAAACGCCCTGCAAGTGGCGAGGTCGACAGGACCTGAGCTTCGATCATTTCCGCCTCGGCGTCGCCAATCGAATAGATTGCCCGGACCCGGCCATGGCGGATATGGCGCAAAATTGACGAAACCGTTGTTGCGCGCGGGTTGATATAGGCGTCGATATTCAGCGCACCCATCAACGGGACCAGCGTCGGATCATTGACCAAAGCGATGGCCATCGGGCAGCCAGCCTGCTTGGCACGCACCGCGACCAGTAGGTTGGTTTTATCGTCATCGGTCACGGCCAAAACAGCATCCGCACGGTCGATCCCCGCTTCCAGCAAAATATCCATATCCATGCCGTCGCCGTTCAGCACGATCGTTCGCTCTAACGCATCGGCGGCGATTTCGGCCCGGTTGCGGTTTTTCTCGATGACCTTTGCGCGCATCCGCTCGGTCCGGCTTTCCAAGGCCTTTGCAACAGCAAGCCCGACATTGCCGGCCCCCACGATCACCACACGCTCTTGTTTGCGATTGGTTTTACCAAAGATTTCAAGCGTTCGGTTCAGATCTTCGGTATGGACAAACACATAGATACGGTCGCCGCTAAAAAGCTGATCACCGGGTTCAGGGGCAAAAAGCCGCTCGTCGCGCCGCACGCCCACAACAATGGCGCGCAATGTCGAAAACAGCTCTGACAATTGCCGCAGCGGTGTGTTCAGCACCGGGCACTCTTCGTCCAGCACGATGCCCAAAAGCTGCGCCTTGCCGCCCATGAAGCTTTCTGTATCGAACGTCGCGGGGGCTGCCAGACGTTGCAACGCGGCCTCGGCCACTTCGCGTTCTGGGCTGATCACGACATCAATCGGCATGTGATCGCGGCGGTACAGGTCGGAATAGATCGCATCCAGATAACTTTGCGAGCGCAGCCGCGCGATCTTGCGCGGAACCGAAAACACCGAATGCGCCACCTGGCATGTAACCATATTCACCTCGTCGGAATGGGTCGCGGCAATGATCATATCGGCGTCGCGCGCGCCAGCCCGGGCCAAGACATCGGGGTAGCTAGCAAAGCCAACAATCCCCTGAACATCCAAGGTATCCGTGGCCCGACGCACCAGATCCGCGTTGAAATCCACGACGGTTACATCGTTTTTCTCACCCGAAAGATGCCGTGCGATTTGCCAGCCCACCTGCCCGGCACCGCAGATGATAACTTTCATAGCTCAGCTCTCCGTGATCTTGGGCATGCATTCCGCGCCCCTTCATTGGCAGAAGCTTGGGCGCGGGTCAATCTGGGCGGGCGTCAGTCTTCGCTTTCTTCCAACGCGTCTTCTTCCAGCCGGGCCATCCTTGCGCCGGATTTATTGGTTGTAACAACACCCAAAGACTTCAACTTGCGGTGCAAAGCCGAGCGTTCCATACCGACAAAGCTGGCCGTGCGGCTGATATTGCCGCCAAATCGGTTGATTTGCGTCAAAAGGTATTCTTTTTCAAAGAGTTCACGCGCCTCGCGAAGCGGCAATGTTGCCAAAGCGCCGCCCAAAACAAGCCGCCCTTCGGTGTCGCCGCCACTTTCTTGCCCCGGCAACTCGCGCGCGTCCACCGGACCCGAACCATCACCAAGGATCAAAACACGCTCGATCACATTGCGCAATTGCCGGACGTTTCCGGGCCAATGCATGGTTTGCAACATCGCCTCGGCTTCTTCGGTCAGGCTGCGCAATGGCAGGCCCTGACTGCGGTGAAACATATCAATGAAATAGCTGGTCAACTCGGGGATATCTTCGCGCCGATCTTCGAGGCTTGGCACCGCGATTGGCACGACATTCAAGCGGTCGTAAAGTTCCTGACGAAAGCGACCTGCCGCAATCTCGGTCCGCAGATCACGGGTGGTCGAGGAAATAACCCGCAAATCCACACGCACTTTGTCGACGCCGCCGACACGGGTGAACTGTTGCTCGACCAGAACGCGCAGAATCTTTGATTGCGTTCCAAGCGGCATTTCAGCGACTTCATCAAAGTAAACAACGCCGCCATGTGCTTGTTCCAAAAGGCCTTTTTCGATGCCCCGGTCTGCGGTTTCGCGCCCGAAAAGCACTTCTTCCATCCGTTCAGGCTCGATCGCGGCCGAGGTGATTGTCACGAAAGTCGCATTCGCGCGCGCCGAATTCGCGTGAATGAACCGTGCAGCAAGTTCCTTACCGGACCCGGCAGGCCCGGTCAGCATCACACGCCCGTTGGATTTTGTAACTTTTTCCAGCTGCGATTTCAAACCTTTAAAGGACGTGCTTGATCCAATCATATCCGAAGTCGTCACTTCGCGGCGACGCAGGTCGCTGTTTTCGCGGCGCAAACGGCTGGTTTCCATCGCCCTGCTAACAACGACCATTAACTGATCGATATTAAAGGGTTTTTCGATGAAATCATAGGCGCCTTGCTTGATCGCTGCGACGGCAATCTCGATATTACCATGGCCCGAGATGATAACGACCGGCACATCAGGATTGTCACGCTTGACCGTTTTGAGGATATCGATCCCGTCCATCCTGCTGTCTTTCAGCCAGATATCCAGAATCATCAGCGACGGAGGCTCTGCCCCAATTTCGGACATGCAATCATCGGAATTTCCAGCAAGCCGAACGGAATACCCTTCGTCTCGCAAGATATCCCCGATCAATTCGCGGATATCACGTTCATCATCAACGATTAGGATGCTACTCATCGTACCCCTTGGCCTGTTTTTCTGCCCTTTTTAAGCGGTGCTCGCGGCAAACTCATCTCTGCCATCGCACCCGCATGGGCGTTTCCATCAAATAGCGCGGCATCCAGCAAAGCCAGAGTGCCGCCATGTTCCTCAATAATCTTCTTCACGATTGGCAGGCCTAAGCCAGTGCCTTGCGCGCGGGTTGTAACATAGGGTTCAAACAGTCGCGCCCGGTCTGGCGGCAAGCCGATGCCATTGTCAGAAATCCGGATCACAACCAGGTCTGCTTGCACCGTCATTTCGATTTTGACCTCTGGTACGTAGCCATCAGGTTTGGTCTTTTCTACAAATGTTTCCGTAGCTTCCCCAGCGTTCTTAATCAAGTTTGTCAGCGCTTGCGACAGCATTGTAGTATCAAATTCAAGCAAAACAGGATCACCTGGAATATCGGCCAAAATTTTGACATCGGGCTGCCCGGACTGTTGCAAAAGCACGGCATCACGCAGAACTTGGGTCAAATCCGCTTCGCGGCGGTCAGGCTCTGGCATGCGTGCGAACTTGGAAAACTCGTCAACAATGCGCCGTAAGTCATCGGTTTTCCGAATAATTACGTTTGCATACTGGTCCAGATCAGCA
>JBLIGH010000161.1:0-7521 GCA_047636855.1 Pseudorhodobacter sp. | reverse complement strand
GTGCACCGCATTGCGTCGCGCATTGACGGGCGGTTCGAACTGGTTGCCGGGGCGCTGTCCGCGACGGCGGAGAAATCCAAGGCATCGGGGGCTGTTTTGGGCCTTGATCCAGATCGCTGTTACGGCGATTTCACGGAAATGGCCATCCGCGAAGCGCAGATGGAAAATGGGATCGAGGCGGTTGCGATCGTCACGCCCAACCATGTGCATTACCCCGCAGCGCTGGAATTTCTGAAACGCGGTATCCACGTGATCTGCGATAAACCGCTGACCTCGACACTTGGCGATGCCCAAAAGCTGGTCGACGCGGCGCAGACGTCTGATGCGCTGTTTGTTCTGACGCATAATTACACTGGCTACCCGATGGTGCGCCAAGCCCGCGCGATGGTGGCGGAAGGGGCGATTGGCAAAGTGCGGGTTGTGCAGGCCGAATATCCGCAGGATTGGCTGACCACTCCGCTGGAAGGCGAGGGCCAAAAACAGGCCGCATGGCGCACCGACCCTGACCGCTCTGGCGCGAGCGGCTGCGTCGGTGATATCGGAACCCATGCCTATAATCTTGCGAGCTTTGTGACCGGGCTGACACTGGACAGTCTTGCCGCCGATCTGACGTCATTTGTCGACGGCCGCCGCCTTGATGACAACGTGCACGTCATGCTGCGCTACGTCGGTGGTGCCAAGGGGATGCTTTGGTCCAGCCAAGTGGCCCCCGGCAATGAAAACGGGCTGAAGCTGCGGGTTTACGGCGAAAAAGGCGGGTTGGAATGGTCGCAAGAAGACCCCAACTATCTGTGGTTCACCCCCTACGGCGAACCCAAGCGCCTTTTGACGCGCAATGGCGCGGGGGCACATAGTGCAAATCAGGCGACATCGCGCATCCCGCCGGGCCATCCCGAAGGCTATCTTGAAGGCTTCGCAAACATCTACAACGAGGCGGCAGATCTGATCATTGCTGCACGCACCGGTCGCAAGCCAGATCACCTTTTGCCTACCGTGCTGGACGGTCTTGCCGGTTTGGCCTTCATCGATGCTTGCGTGCGATCTTCGGCAAGCAACGCCGCATGGGTCAAATTATGACCGAAACGCTTGCCCTGTCCCTTAACAAGGCCTCGCGCAGCTTCGGGCCGATCAAGGTTTTGCATGATGTCGACATCACGCTGGCCCCCGGCGAGGTGCATGCCCTTATTGGCGAGAACGGGGCAGGCAAATCGACGACGATGAAAATCATGTCAGGCTATCTGGGGGCGACCTCGGGCAGTTTGTCGTTGAACGGCGCACATGTCACCTTCGCCAATTCGCAAGATGCCGAAGCACGGGGCGTCGTGCTGATCCATCAGGAGTTTAACCTTGCAGATCAATTGAGTGTCGAACAAAACATCTTCCTTGGGCATGAAAAGAAACGCGGTTTCTTTCTGGATAAGGCCGGGATGCAGGCCGATACGCGGGCGCTGTTGGCACATTTGAACTGCCATGTGGCCCCGACGGCGCGGGTCCGCGACATCTCAAATGCAGACAAACAGATGGTTGAAATAGCCAAGGCTTTGTCGCGCAATGCCAAGGTTCTGATTATGGACGAGCCGACCGCAGTGCTAACCGAGCGTGAAGCCGAAGTGCTGTTTTCCCAAGTCGAGCGGCTGAAGGCGGCAGGGGTCGCCATTTTGTTCACCTCGCACAAGCTGGATGAGGTGAAACGGATTACCGACCGGATCACCATTTTGCGTGACGGGCATGTGGTGGCACAGGGGCTGACCCGCGACTTCACCGAAGATCAAATGGCCGAGGCCATGGTGGGGCGCGATGTGTCGTCGCTGTACCCCACGCGCGGGCGGGCAATTGGGACCGATGCCGCACTTGAGGTCAAAGGATTTAACGTTCCGGGTTACGCACGCGACATTTCATTCACGCTGCACAAGGGTGAAATTCTGGGCGTCTCGGGCCTGATCGGATCGGGCCGCACGGAAACGATGGAAGGGTTGGTGGGGTTGCGCACCGGAACGGGCGAGGTTCGCATTAACGGTCAAGCCGTCAACCTGCGGTCGCCCAAGCAAGCGCAGGCAGCGGGGCTTTGCTACCTGACGGAAGACCGAAAAAGCCGTGGGTTGCTGCTGAATAAGGGCATGCGCGAAAACCTGACATTGCAATGCTTGCCGGATTTCACCCGCTGGCTGATCGACCATGGGGCCGAGGATGCAGCGCTGAGCCGAGCCATTGAAGACTTCGATATTCGGGCACCGACGCGCGCTGTGGCGGTTGGAAATCTGTCAGGGGGCAATCAGCAAAAGCTGTTGATCGCCAAAGTCATGCTGGCCAATCCCGATATCGTCATCATCGACGAGCCGACGCGCGGCATCGATATTGGCACCAAACAGCAGATTTACGAATTCATTCATGCGCTCTCGAAACAGGGCAAATCCATCATCGTCATCAGCTCTGAAATGCAAGAGGTCATTGGCCTGACAGACCGCGTCCTTGTTATGCGTGCAGGGCGCATCGCGGGCGAGGTTTCGGGGATCGATATGACCGAGGATAAGATTGTGCGGCTGGCTATGGGGCTTGGCGTGAATAAGGAAGAGGCTGCATAATGGCCAATGTACAGACCACGCACCGACCGCGCAAAGCATTGGACTTGAAAGTGCTGGGGCCGATCCTTGCCCTAATCGTTCTGGTCATTGTCGGGGCGTCTTTGAACGGGAATTTCCTGAGCGCCGCCAATGTCACCAATGTTTTGTCGCGGTCTGCCTTTATCGGCATCATCGCCGTTGGCATGACTTTTGTCATTACTTCGGGCGGGCTGGACCTGTCTGTTGGATCGATGGCTGCATTTATCGCCGGCTTGATGATCTTGGTGATGAACGCGCTATTGCCCTCGATGGGCCCGGGCTGGCCGCTGGTTTTTGTGGGGATGTTAACCGCAATCGTTGCGGGCACCGCTGCGGGGTTGGTCAACGGGTTCTTGATCACCACCATGCGGATAGAGGCGTTTATCGTCACCTTGGGCACCATGGGCATCTATCGCAGCCTTGTGACATGGTTGGCCGATGGCGGGACATTGTCGCTTGATTTCGGGATGCGCGCGATTATTCGGCCCATTTACTTTGGTGGGGTCTTTGGCATCAGCTGGCCGATAATTGTATTCGCGCTGGTCGCAATTTTGGGCGAGCTGGTGATGCGCCGTGCGGCTTTCGGGCGCCATGCCGCCGCCGTTGGCTCTAACGATCAAGTGGCGCGCTATTCATCGGTGAACGTTAACCGCGTGCGGATGCTGACCTATGTTTTCCTGGGGATTTTGGTGGGCGTCGCCACGATTATGTATGTTCCCCGCCTTGGGTCAGCGTCTTCAAGCACCGGTGTGCTGTGGGAATTGGAAGCAATCGCGGCAGTGATCATTGGCGGCACGATGCTCAAAGGTGGATTTGGCCGCGTTTGGGGCACCGTCATTGGTGTTTTGATCCTATCGCTTATCGACAACATCTTGAATTTGACGGATGGCGTGTCGCCATATCTGAATGGCGCCATCCAAGGGATCATCATTATTCTCGCTGTCATTTTGCAGCGAGACAAGAAGGCGGAGGGTTAAGAGGGCCCGCCGCAGCGTTACATGGTCAACAGGAGGAAAAACCATGAAATTCAATAGATTTACAGTTGTAGCCGCACTGGCTTGCGCACTGACAACCCCGGTTCTAGCGCAAGACGTCAAAGTCATTGGCGTCTCGATTCCCGCCGCGACCCACGGTTGGGCGGGTGGTATGAACTTTCATGCGCAAGAGGCGATCACGCGTCTTGAGAAAGTCTACCCGCAGCTGGATTTCGTGCTGGCAACAGCATCTGATCCGGCCAAGCAGGTCAACGACATCGAAGACATGGTCGCAACCCGCAACATCAGCGCGCTGGTCGTGCTGCCTTTCGAATCCGAGCCACTGACAAGCCCGGTTAAAGCGGTTGCAGACAGCGGTGCCTGGGTGACGGTCGTGGATCGTGGCCTGTCCATTCCGGGGATCGAAGACCTTTACGTGGCGGGCGACAACCCTAGCTTTGGGCGTGTTTCGGGCGAATACATGGCGTCTGCTATGCCCGACGGCGGCAAGATCGTGGTGTTCCGCGGTATCCCCACAACCATCGACAATGAACGGGTCGCGGGTTTTGAGGCTGCTATCGCGGGCTCGGGGATCGAGATTTTGGATATGGAGCATGGCAACTGGAACCGCGATGACAGCTTTGTCGTCATGCAGGACTTTTTGTCCAAACATGCCGCCATTGATGCTGTTTGGGCGTCTGATGATGACATGGCCATCGGCGTTCTGGCCGCGATCGAGGCATCGGGGCGCACCGACATCAAGTTTGTTTTGGGTGGGGCTGGCATGAAAGAAATGGTCGCGCGTGTGCGCGATGGTGACACCATGATCCCGGCAGATGTGACCTATCCACCGTCGATGATCGCGACCGCGATTGAACTGACGGCAGTTGGCCTGACCTCGACGGCACCGGTCTCGGGTATCTTCACCATCGGGTCTGTTCTGATCACACCTGAAAATGCGGCTGAGTTTTATTACCCCGACAGTCCGTTTTGAGGTTTTAGGCTATAACGAAGGGCCAGTTTGGCCCTTCGTCCAGATTTAGGCGTTGTGGCACGGGCCTTGCAACGCTTTGAACACGGCCCTAGCCGGGCGGCATTCAAACCGCGCGTTCGCAATTTGGACAGCCAAGACCGGTCACCCAGTCGAAAGCGCTGCCTTGCTATCCGTGGGTGTGGACTGGGGCCATCGGATGTTTGGCACGATATGCGGGTTTGGGGCATGGGCCGACAGGACCTATTGGCTCAGGCCGGGCAAACCACAAACGTGCCTCGCGTTGGCATTGCCCATGCCAGATGACGATCTGCGACAGAAGCATACATCAGGGGAAAGGCGGCAACCGCCGCCTCTCGGGCCGTCAAATGGCGGCGGACACAGCGCGCGCGGTCAATATCTTGATCAGATGCGCCCGGTATTTCGAAGTGCCGTGCAGATCGGAAATCATTTCATCTGCGGGAACCGAAAGACCCGCAATTGCATGCGCCGAAAAATCTGCAGATAGGGCGGCCTCGGCCTCGGCCCATCTGAAAACACCGTTGTTTGATGCGCCGGTTACCGCCACACGCACGCCGTTTGGGTATTTCGCCACAAAAACCCCGACCAATGCAAAACGCGACGCAGGCTGGACAAATTTTTGATAATTCGCCTTTTCGGGGATCGGGAACGTGACCGATGTTACGATTTCTCCTTCGGCCAGTGCTGTCTCGAACAGGCCAAGAAAGAAATCATCAGCCGAAATTTCGCGCGCATTTGTGATGATCGTCGCGCCAGACCCCAGAGCTGCCGCAGGATAACAGGCCGATGGATCGTTATTGGCAATCGATCCGCCGATTGTTCCGCGATTGCGCACGGCGGGATCGCCGATGTGGCTGGCCAATGCCGCAAGGGCGGGGTAGGCGCCAGCTTGCGACGCCACAGTGGCATGCGTTGTCGCACCGCCAATCGCTGCAACACCGCCTTTGGTATAAACACCCTGCATCTCGTGGATGCCGATCAGACTGACAAGTGTTTCAGGCGCTGCCAGCCGTTGCTTCATGGTCGGCAACAAGGTTTGCCCACCACCAAGCGGTTGCGCTGCACCCGACTGCAGTGCTGCGACCGCATCAGCGATTGTGGCCGGTTTAATCATTTCAAAGTTGTACATATTTACCTCCGCTTTGGTGCCCTGACGGTTTCCCGAGACAACCCAAATGTTAACCGTTCATTGCAGTCCACACCCGACATGGCGTCAGCGGCATGTCGATGTGGGTTACATGGGTCATGCCGCCACGTTGCAGCGCGTCAATCACCGCGTTGACAACCGTTGCCGGTGACCCGATTGCGCCTGCCTCGCCGCATCCTTTCACGCCAAGGGGATTGTGCGTGCAGGGGTGCCATTGCTGTGGTCAACCTTGAACATCGGAAAATCAGATGCGCGGGGCATCGTGTAATCCATGTAAGAGCCAGAAACGAGTTGACCATTTTCGGTGTAGGCCGCCGCTTCAAGCAAAGCCTGACCGATACCCTGAGCCAAACCACCCTGAACCTGACCTTCAACGATCATCGGGTTTATGACATTGCCAACATCGTCAGCCGCAGTGAATGCCAAAATCTCGACAACACCTGTATCAGGGTCAACTTCCACCTCGCAACAATAGGCACCGGACGGGTATGTGAAGTTGCCCGGATCGTAGAAAGCGGTTTCCTCCAGCCCCGGTTCGAGTTTGTCGATCGGATAATCATGGGGAATATAGGCCTTCAAAGCGACGTCTCCGAAGGGCACATTTTTGTTGGTGCCCTTTACCGAAAACACGCCGTCCACAAAATCGATCTCGGCGTCACCCGCATCCAGCATATGGGCTGCAATCAGCTTGGCCTTTTTGATGATCTTTTCTGTTGCGCGTACGATCGCAGATCCACAAACGGCCAGCGAGCGCGATCCATAGGTGCCCATCCCAAACGGAATTTTGGAGGTGTCGCCGTGGACGATATCAACCGACATGGGGTCTACGCCCAGCATATCGGCAACGATTTGGGGAAACGCGGTTTCGTGACCTTGACCGTGACTGTGCGCGCCGACCATGACCGAGATATTGCCTGTCGGATTAACGCGAAGGGTCGCTGCGTCATAAAGCCCGACCCGCGCACCAAGAATCCCCACAAGGTTTGATGGCGCAATGCCGCAGGCTTCGACATATGTATTCACACCAAGCCCACGCAGCTTTCCACGCGACGCGCTTTCCTTGCGGCGTTGATCGAACCCCGCGACATCAGCGATCTTTTCCATCCGGTCCATAAGCGCGTCATAGTTGCCAGAATCGTATTCCAACCCTGCCGCCGACGCGAACGGATATTGATCCGGCTTGATGAAGTTCTTACGGCGGATCTCAATAGGATCCATTCCCAATTCACGGGCGCAGATGTCGATCACGCGTTCGATAGAATAGGTCGCTTCGGGGCGACCAGCGCCGCGGTAAGCATCGACCGGGGCAGTGTTGGTAAACACCGTTTTAACGTTCACATAGACATGTGGCACCGTATAGTTTCCGGCCATCAAAGTCCCATGCAAGAAGGTCGGTGTAACGGTTGAGAAGTTTGACAAATAGGCGCCGACATTGGCCATTGTTTCCGTCCGAAAAGCGATGAAATGCCCTTCGTTATCCGTCGCCAGCTCGATTTTGGTGACATGGTCGCGCCCATGCGCATCCGTTAGGAAACTTTCGGACCGTGTTGCGGTCCAACGGACTGGTCGACCAAGTTTTTTCGCCGCTGCAAGGACCAGCGCTTCTTCGCCGTAGTGATAGATTTTGGAGCCAAAACCACCCCCTACATCCGGTGCAATCACGGTCAATTTGTTCTCGGGGATGCCCAGAACAAAAGCCGCGATCAAAAGCCGCGTCAGATGCGGATTTTGGGATGTTGTGTAAAGCTTGTATTCGCCAGTGCCGGGGTCGTAATCGCCGGTTGAGGA
>JBLIGH010000160.1:0-7536 GCA_047636855.1 Pseudorhodobacter sp. | reverse complement strand
ATGGAAATCGCGCGCGAAAAGCCGGCAGACCACGGTGCATTCTGTGATGAATGTGTCGCAGCGCACAGGCTCGAATGGTTCACAAAGCCCGTGCGGTTCGGGTTTGTAGTCGCCCGCAACCTCGACCCTGATCTGGGCCTGATCCAGGAATATAGCCAGCAGGGTGCAACGACACGGTCGCCCCGCCGATTTGCTGCGTCCGCCGCCGTTCCAGACCCTCGGCATTGATTTTGCCCACACGATGGCGGATCACCGGCAAAGCGGCGCTGGTGGTAAGGTGGGTGGCATGATCCCTGCGCGCTTGCCACAGGCCGCGAAGGATCAATGTAGGAATTCCCCGCCGGGCAATAAATGGCCTGATCGGTGAAGCTCAAGACCGGGTTTCGCGCTACGCAGAACAGTTTTGCCCATGCCCCAGATTGCACCAGTGGGGCCGCTGCCCATTTTTTGAGCGCCAAGCCTGTGTTGCTTTGAAAGTAGGCGATTGGCCCTTTCCATTTCGGAGTGGGGCTGCTTAGCTATCTTTAACCGCCGAAACTTATGAGGTGCAATTCCGTGACCACCTATTTCAACGAGATGTTTCAAAACGGGGTGGTTCGCGCCCCCTATGCCCGATTGGAAAGCTGGACGCAGAACATGCCAGCCGCAATACGGCAAATGAAACAGGCAGAGGCAGAGGCTCTTTTTCGTCGAATAGGCATCACGTTTGCGGTCTACGGCGAGGGCGGCGACCCGGACCGGCTGATCCCGTTTGATATGTTTCCGCGCGTGTTCACTGCGGCCGAATGGTCCAAGCTGGAACGCGGCGTCAAGCAGCGGGCGCGGGCGTTGAACGCCTTTCTTGCCGATGTTTATGGCCGCGGAGAGATCGTTCGGGCCGGGCGTATCCCGGCAAAGCTGGTCTATCAAAATGAAGCCTATGAAAAGTCGGTCGTCGGTTTCTTGCCACCCAAAAGCGTTTACAGTCATATCGTTGGCGTTGACCTTGTGCGCACCGGTCCCGACGAGTTTTTCGTCCTGGAAGACAATTGCCGCACGCCTTCCGGCGTCAGTTATATGCTGGAAAACCGCGAGATTATGATGCGGATGTTCCCGGACCTGTTTCGCGAAAACCGCATCGCGCCGGTTGAAAATTATCCTGCCTTGCTGCGTCGCACGCTTGCCTCGGTCGCACCTCAGAAATGCCGCGGCGAACCGACTGTGGTGATCTTGACGCCGGGGCATTTCAACTCGGCCTATTACGAACATAGCTTTTTGGCGAACCTGATGGGCGTCGAGCTGGTCGAGGGGCAGGATCTGTTTGTGGAGGGCGAATATGTTTATATGCGCACCACCGAGGGCCCGCGCCGCGTTGATGTGATTTACCGCCGGATCGACGACGCCTATATCGACCCGCTGTGCTTTCGGCCTGACAGCATGTTGGGCATTCCCGGCCTGATGGATGTCTACCGATCTGGCGGCGTGTCAATCTGCTCGGCACCTGGGGCCGGGGTCGCGGATGACAAAGCGGTTTATACTTTTGTGCCTGAAATGGTGCGTTTCTATCTGGGCGAAGAGCCGATCTTGAACAATGTACCGACTTGGCAATGCAGCAAATCCGATGATTTGAAATATGTGCTGGAAAACCTGTCTGAACTGGTGGTGAAAGAGGTTCACGGCTCTGGCGGTTATGGCATGCTGGTCGGGCCGAAATGCACCAAGGCCGAGATCGAAAGCTTCCGCGCCCGTATCATCGACAGGCCAGGCAATTACATCGCACAACCGACGCTGGCCCTGTCCACGACGCCGACATTTGTCGACGAGGGCGTCGCACCGCGCCATGTCGATTTGCGACCCTATTGTCTGGTTGGGGATCGGATCGACCTTGTGCCCGGTGGTTTGACGCGGGTGGCGCTGACGGAAGGCTCTTTGGTGGTCAATTCCTCGCAAGGTGGCGGCGTTAAAGACACCTGGGTTTTGGCGGAGTGATGAAATGTTAAGTAGAACCGCTGCTAATCTTTTCTGGATTGCCCGCTATATGGAACGGGCCGAAAACGCCGCAAGGCTGTTAGAAGTCGGTGCGCGGATTTCATTGATCCCGTCTTCGCATGGCTATCGCAGCGAATGGGACAGTTTGCTGCGTGCAGCTGGCACCGCAAAGATGTTCGCGCAGAAATACGGCGACCCGGTACAGCGCAATATCGAGAGCCATTTGTTCTTTGACCGCGATAATCCGTCTTCGGTGATCTCATGCATCACGGCTGCGCGCGAAAATGCGCGGATCGTGCGGACGGCGTTGACGACCCAAGTCTGGGATGCGATCAATTCCGCCTTCGATGAAATGCGCCAATTGGAGCGTACCGAACGCTCCGAGCTGGATCTGTCGCAGCTTACCGATTGGACGCTGCGCCATTCCGCCCTGATGCGCGGCTGTATCGAGGCCACCCAATTGCGCGATGATGGTTACGGCTTCCTAAATCTGGGTTATTATCTGGAACGCGCAGACAGCACAGCGCGCCTTTTGGACGTGAAATATTACGTTTTGCTGCCCCGCATTGAATATGTCGGGTCCGAGTTGGACAATTACCAATGGACCACCTTGCTGCGGGCGATGTCGTCGCACCGGGCGTTCCATTGGGCCTATGGCGGCGATGTGACGGCGTCAAAGATTGCGCATTTTCTGGTGTTAAACCCGCTTTGCCCAAGGTCACTGATCACCTGTGCCGATGCGTTGGTAAACCATATTCAAAAGCTTGATCTGCGTTACGGCCGTTCCTCTGTCGCGCATGGCCAAGCGCAAACCATGCTGGCCAGTCTGGCAGAAACCACGGTCGAGGAAGTGTTCGAAGAAGGTCTGCATGAGTTTTTGAGCCGGTTCATTCGGGAAACCCGAAAACTGGCTTTGGACGTCCATGAAAGCTATCTGAGCGGGGATATTCGCTAATGCGCCTGACGGTCGATCATATAACCCGCTATCATTATAGCAGCCCGGTGCGCGGCGTTGTGCAAAGCCATCGCTTAACGCCTTCGGTCTTTGACGGGCAGCGTGTTTTGGAATGGGATGTTACCGTGTCCGAGGGCATCAAAGGCGGTGCGTTTCGCGATGGCGCCGGGGATCTGGTGCAGGCTTGGACGGTTGCTGGCCCTGTCTCTAATGTGACAGTCAGCGTTCGCGGTGTCGTCGAGACGACCGACCTGACCGGAATTTTGCGCGGTCACAAAGAAAAAACGCCACTGCAATGCTATTTGCAAGACACCTTGCCAACGCGCGCCGATGTGGCGCTGGCGCAATTGGCCCAAAGTGCGCACGGCGAAGAAGGCACGCTGGATGCTGCACATCGGTTGGCCGGCGCCGTTTCGGAAGCGATCGCTTTCGCCCCCGGCATGACCGACGCCAATACCACCGCCGCCGAGGCGCTGGCAAAAGGGCAGGGTGTTTGCCAAGATCATTCCCATGCCCTGATTGCCGCAGCCCGCTTCAGTGGCCTGCCAGCCCGTTATGTCTCGGGCTATCTTCACGCCTCGCAAGACGGGTCACTGCATGAAGCGGCACATGCCTGGGCCGAGATTTGGATCAAAGATCTGGGCTGGGTAGGCTTTGATGCGGCCAATAGCTGCTGCCCGGATGACCGCTATATCCGTCTGGGGTCTGGCCTTGATGCACAAGATGCGGCCCCCATTCGAGGCACGTCGCGCGGCTTGGGCGAAGAGACGCTTGACGTTGCCGTTGCCATCCTTCAAACCGATCAATAATTCATCACCTGCCTAAAATCCCGGAGTTTTCGTATGACGTATTGCGTTGGCCTTTTACTGAATGAGGGCATTGTTTTGTTGTCGGATACGCGCACCAATGCGGGATTTGACAATATCGCAGTCTACCGCAAAATGTTCGTGTTCGAAGAACCGGGCGAGCGGATAATCGTGATCTTGACCGCGGGCAGCCTGTCGGTGACCCAAACCACGATGGCGCGCCTGCGCGAAATCGCCGATGATCCAAGCTCGGATGAAAACACATCGATTATGAAGGCTACGTCGATGTTGAAAGTCGCCGATATTGTGGGCGCGAAACTGGCAGAAGTACGCGCCGATATTGACGGAAAGCTATCGATGGTCCAAGGCGCTTCGGCCTCGATGATCGTGGCGGGGCAGCGCGCCGGCGGTGAGATGCGGCTGTTCTTGGTCTACCCTGAGGGCAATTTCATCGAGGCGACCTCTGATACGCCTTATCTGCAAATCGGCGAGCATAAATACGGCAAGCCGATTCTGGACCGTGTGGTGACCAGTGAAACCTCCATCGCGGACGCGCAAAAGGCCGTGCTTTTGTCGATGGATTCCACTTTGCGCTCTAATCTATCGGTTGGCATGCCCTTGGATTTGGCCGTCTTGCTAAAGGACGAGTGCCGTATGCACGAACAGCGCCGGATTGAACCGGGCGATGCGGCCTTTCATGCGATGTCAGACGCTTGGTCAAACGCCCTGCGGGAAGGCTTCACGCAAGTCGAACTCTGACAATGCAACGCTGCGTTCTTATCACAGAACCGGTGCATGAGGATGCCGTGTCGCTGTTGACCCAAGCCGGATGGCAGGTGATTGGGCCGGGGGCACCGATGCAACCTGCCGATGCGGTGATGGTGCGGGTGCATCCGGTAACCGAAGCGCAAGTTGCTGATTTTAAAATGATTTCAAAGCATGGGGTTGGCGTCGATAACATCGCCCTTACGGCGGCAAACGCCGCAGGTGTCGCGGTGATGAACACGCCCGGCGCGAATGCTGGCGCTGTGGCTGAACAGGCGTTTTTGCTGATGCTGGCGCTGGCGCGTAATTTTGACGCACAGCGTGTGGCGATGGTTGCGGGCCAAGCTGCACCGCGCATGCGCGGTCTGGACGGGTCGCGGCTTTTGGTCATTGGTTTTGGGGCCAGCGGCCAAAGGCTTGCGCGACTGGCGCAGGCGTCGGGCATGATTGTGACCGTGCAATCGCGCAACTTGGATCTGGCGCGTGCGGCAGGATACCTGGTCGCGGCTGATTTACCCGACGCATTGCGGCAGGCCGATATAGTCAGCCTGCATTGCCCACTCAATGCGACAACCAAGGGGCTGCTAAATGCGCAGAATTTGGCGCTATTGCCCAAAGGGGCGATGGTTATCAACTGCGCGCGCGGCGGGTTGATTGACGAGGCGGCGTTGGTGGCAAGCCTAAGCGCGGGCCACTTGGCCGGGGCAGGGCTGGACGTCACGCAAACAGAACCGCTGCCCAAAGACCATCCGCTGCGGCAAATGCCGGGTGTGATTCTGACGCCTCACGCCGCCGCGATGTCGGATGGCG
This sequence comes from Pseudorhodobacter sp., assembly GCA_047636855.1. Lineage (GTDB taxonomy): Bacteria > Pseudomonadota > Alphaproteobacteria > Rhodobacterales > Rhodobacteraceae > Pseudorhodobacter. The sequence continues at coordinate 2,232 of JBLIGH010000160.1, read as the reverse complement.
CATTCCGGCGCATGGGCATGATGGCGGCCCAAAATATACTGGATCATTTTGCAGGGCAGCCCGATCCGGCCCATATCATTGTCGTGGCAGGGCCGTCTGCAAGCCGGGCCTAGCGATGCTGCGCAAAAAGGCTTGCCGACAGATCGAAGAACTGTTTTCGGATCGCCGGGCTTTCCATCATCACCTCGTGCCTGGCACCGTTCACCAGCTCTAACTTGCCCTTTGGCCAACGCGCCATCCGGTCGTGGATAGCGCCGGTATCAACGATTTGCTCGTCCGTTCCCAAAAAGCAAAGCGCAGGGATGTCGGGCGAGGCCAGCGCTGCAAGATCGGTGCATTCGCCGATGGCCTCGTGCAGCCAATGCAGGCTTGGCCCGCCCAAGGACAATTCTGGGTGTTGGCGCAGTTGCTCTTGCATCCATGCATAGGTTTCGGCGTCGCGCGTCAGCAGGTTTCCCGCAAATTCAGAGTTCAACACATAGGTGTCGCCACTGGTTCCGGGGGCGTAATGCAAGCCTTGGTGAAATAGGCGCGCCGTCCAAGATAAGGCCTGTGCGACCATCTGGACGCCCGGCGCAAAGTGAATGCCCCACATCGGCGCAGAAAACACCGTGGCTTTGACATCCAAACCGCGCAACACGGCGCGAAGGCCAATGCACCCGCCCATGGAATGCGCGATGAGGTAAAGCGGGCCGGGCTGCTGCAATTCACGCAATGCTTCAAGAACCGCGTCTAAGTCCAGTTGATACTTTGTGAAATCCTCGACATGACCTAGGTTTCTATCGCTCTCGTGGCGGTCTGCCAGACCTTGCCCGCGCCAGTCAATCGCGGCACAGGCATAGCCGCGTGCGGCAAGCTCCGCAGCGGCCCGGCCATATTTCTCGATGTATTCGCTGCGACCGGGAAACAGCAGCACAGTGCCTTTTTCGCCTTCAGGCCAAAGTGCAAGGCGCAACCGCGCCCCGTCATTTGCATGCAACCAAAAGGCGCGGCCCCCTTCGGGGCCTTGCGCCATTTCTGCAAAAAACGGGGCGCTTTCGATCACGCTAGCGCCGCGGCCAACTTCATCGCCATGCCCATAGAGCCGTCAAGCCCAAGCTTGCCCGTCATGAATGCCGAGGTGGGGTTTGTCTCGCCCTCTAGAATCGCTTCGAAGACATCTGCATCGGCGGTGAGTGTCACATCGGCCTCTTCGTCGCCTGCGCGCACGCCGTCCGCATCGATCATGATGGCACCTTCGCCCTTCACGACGAATTTCGCAATGCCATCAAAGCTTTGAATTTTAAGGCTTAGCTTTGCCACTGCGGCTTCGATTACTGCGCTCATCTTCAATTCTCCAAAATGGTCCCGGTAAAGTGAGTAACGGGATATGGCTTTTTGCTACCCGTACGCTACACTTCGTTTTATGAAAGCAAAGCATCAGATTCACAATCTTATCGTTGCGGCACTTTTGCCGATTTTTTTTGCGGCAGCGCCTTTGCACGCACAGACCAGCGACCTGGACAGTCTGTTTGAACAATTGGCCGAAGCGGATGATCGTGCTGCCAGCCGGTTAGAGCGGCAGATTTGGCGCGAATGGTCGAAATCGGGTTCTGCTGCGATGGATCTGCTGCTGCAGCGCGGTCGCGATGCGATGAGCGCAGGCGATACCGACCAAGCGATTGAACATTTCACGGCTTTGATCGATCACGCCCCAGATTTCGCCGAAGGCTGGAATGCGCGTGCCACGGCCTATTTTCAAACTGGCAAGCTTGGGCCATCCGTCGCGGATATCGTTCAGGTTTTGAAGCTGAATCCAAAGCATTTTGGCGCGTTGGCTGGATTTGGCCGCATCTTGGAAGAAACTGATAAACCGGACCAAGCTTTGAAAGTCTACCTTGCGGCCCTTGCTATACATCCCCACCTGAAGGGGGTAAGTGAGGCGGCAGAACGGTTGCAGCAAGACGCAGCCGGGCAGGAAATGTAGGCAGGGCCAATGCGATCGAACGCGCGGGTGACGGCGGTCCTTGGGCCGACGAACACCGGAAAAACGCATTATGCGATTGAACGCATGTTGGGCCACCGCACTGGGGTGATCGGCCTGCCTTTGCGCCTTTTGGCACGCGAGGTTTATGACCGCGTCGTTGCAAAACGTGGCCCAGGGGTTGTCGCACTCGTCACAGGCGAAGAACGGATTGTCCCGGAACGTACGCAATATTGGGTCTGCACGGTCGAGGCGATGCCGCAGGAGAT
>JBLIGH010000159.1:0-7553 GCA_047636855.1 Pseudorhodobacter sp. | reverse complement strand
TTTTTTTGCAAGGCAGTGCAGCAGTTTCGCATCTCATTTGGTCCAGCCAAATGGCGCGGTACGGCTCGCTTTGGGCCAGCGCGCGCCTGTGAAGCGGGACGAACGGCACCCCGCCCTGCACTATGGAAGGGACGGGGTTTGAATTTTCGCAGACCCTTTAAGGGTTTTCAGGCCGGGACAAGCATGCCCTTGTTGCGGGCCAATTCACGCATCTTATCTTGTATCTTCTCGAAGGCCCGCACTTCGATCTGGCGAATACGCTCGCGGCTGACCTTGTAGCTTTCGGACAATTCTTCCAGCGTCACAGGCACTTCGGCAAGGCGGCGCTGTACCAAAATGTCTTTTTCACGGTCGTTCAGCACCGACATCGCCTCTTCCAGCATCACGCGCCGGGCGTCCAGCTCGTTCTTTTCGGCGTAATCATTGGCCTGATCGCTGTCTTCGTCTTCCAGCCAATCTTGCCATTGCGTCGTGCCATCGCCGTCCGAGCCAACAATCGCGTTCAGCGAGGCATCGCCGCCCGACAAACGCCGGTTCATCGAGATGACCTCGGCCTCGGTCACATTCAGATTTTTAGCGATCAGGGCGACGTTTTCAGGCCGCAAATCACCTTCCTCCAAAGCGCCAAGCTTGGCCTTGGCCTTGCGCAGATTGAAGAACAGCTTTTTCTGGGCCGAGGTCGTGCCAAGTTTCACCAAGGACCAAGACCGCAGGATATATTCCTGAATAGAGGCCCGGATCCACCACATCGCATAGGTCGCGAGACGGAAGCCCTTTTCGGGGTCAAAACGTTTGACCGCCTGCATCAGCCCGACATTGGCCTCGGAAATAACTTCGGCTTGCGGCAGGCCGTAACCCCGGTACCCCATCGCGATTTTAGCCGCCAATCGCAGATGAGAGGTGACCATTTTATGCGCAGCGGTGCTGTCTTGGTGATCGACCCAGCGCTTGGCAAGCATATATTCCTGTTCCGGCTCCAACAAAGGGAACTTCCGGATTTCCTGCATATAGCGGTTTAAACCCTGTTCAGGGCTTGGGGCTGGCAGATTGGCATATGTACTCATCACGTCCTCCTCATCCTCGGGGTATTCTGTGACACCGAAGAGTATAAATCTATGTACTCGGAAGGCTTTCCGCAAGGTTGCGGGCTGCCATCCAAGTATGAACGGTATTTGGAGATGGATCCGTCGGAATATTAGTTTTGTGTCGAAAAGTCACAAAGATTTCACGTCTCGTACCCTAATGATGCCAATAATTCAGCCATATCGGCCGGAAGCGGCGAGGAAAATTCTAGCATTTCACCGGTCACGGGGTGTGCAAACCCCAAAGTTGCGGCATGTAAGGCTTGGCGTGGAAAAGCTGCCACAAGGGCCACAGCAGTAGCGCCCACGGCCTTTTCCGAGACTTTGCGGCGACCGCCGTAGACGGGATCACCGATTAACCCGTGGCCGGCATGGGCCATATGAACCCGGATTTGATGTGTGCGCCCTGTCTCTAGCCAGCATTCGACCAAAGCTGCAACGGGGGGGGTGCCGAAGGCCTCGATTGTGCGCGTGCGGGTCACGGCATGGCGGCCCGTCTTGCCAAAATACACCGCCTGACGCTGACGGTCCGTGCGATGCCGCGCCAGATTGGTGGCGATGCGCAAAATATTGGCCGCTTCAAAGACAGCCCCGTTTACACCGCGCAAACGCGGGTCGGCCGCATTTGGCACCCCGTTGACCACAGCCAAATATCGCCGGTTGACGGTATGCGCCTCAAATTGCGCAGCCAGCCCGTGATGGGCGCGGTCCGATTTCGCCACAACCAAAAGACCCGAGGTTTCCTTGTCGATTCGGTGGACAATACCGGGGCGTTTGGCCCCGCCAACCCCCGAAAGTCTGCCGTCAAAATGGTGCAACAAGGCATTGACCAAAGTGCCAGACCACGACCCCGGCGCTGGATGCACCACCATACCTGCGGGCTTATCCACAACGATCAGGTCGTCATCTTCCCAAAGCACATTCAGCGGGATGTCTTCTGGCAATGTGTCCAGATCCACCGGCGCCTCGATCACCAACTCGTAAGTCTGACCTTCGGTGACGCGCGCCTTGGGGTTCGTACAGGCCTCGCCGTCCAGCAAGACCGAACCTTCTGCGATCATCTTCATCAGCCGCGAGCGTGACAGTGACGCTTCTTCTGGCACATCGCGCGCCAAGGCCTTATCAAGGCGCTCAGGCGGGTCCTCGCCGATGACGACCTGCAAAATGGGCAAGGATGATGTGGCCATGAATGACGCTCCGGTTGAGGAAGGGCTTCCGCCCAGCCTCCGATTTCTAAAATCATTGGTGATCTTGCTAATGCTCACCATGATTGTGGGGGTCATAACGATCGTTGGCCTGCTTGTCACGCGGATGCAGCATGGCTTTACCGCCAGCCCGTCCCTACCACAGGCGATTGAGCTGCCCGAAGGCAGCACGCCGCGCGCTGTGACGATGGGAACCGGGTGGATCGCGGTGGTCACCAGTGATGACCGCATCTTGATTTTTGAACCAAACGGCACGCTGCGCCAAGAGGTTACACTGCTGCCCGCGCCCTAATGCGCAAAGCCGCTCGGGCCTCGACATTCGCAAATAAAACTTTAGGTTGAGCGCAAAATTGCAGTGCGAAAGCAAAGCCCAATGCCGCAGATCAATTTAGTTGTCGATGAAATCGGCCGCCAACACCAACTCGTTTGGCGCGAACGGCATTTACGCATCGGTCTTAGCGTGCTTGGGTTGGCGATGACCGCGCTTTATTTGCCGGTAATTTACGCAATCAGCTTTGCCATCGCCAATACTGCCTTGGAATATCTGGGCTTGCATATGATGCGCGGGCTTGACCCACGCAAAACGCCTTGGCGCTACCGCTTTGTACTGTTGATCCATTTTTTAATGGAAGTCATGTTCGTGCTGCCCTGCGCGATGATCTGGCAGATGGAAAAAAACTATGGCCAAACTTTTGCGATAGGCCTTGTGCTGTCGAGCCTGATGCAAATCGCCACTGTACGGTCAATCCATCTGCCCTTCGGGCTTGCGAGCTTGGCAGGTGCAACTTTTGTAATCTTATTTGGCAATGCCATATATTGGATCAATCAAGACGATTGGATCGGGCTTTTAATATCCAACATCGGTGCGTTAGGCGGGCTTGGTTATACTTTGACTGTGCTGATCTCTAACAATCGCCTGCACAGAAGTTCTGCCGCAGACCGTTCAGCAGCCCTTGCCGGTGACCGCGCCAAAAGCCGGTTTCTGGCCCAGATGAGCCATGAATTGCGCACGCCGTTAAATGCGATTTTGGGTATGGGCCATGCCGAATTGCGCCGCAACAAAGACGCGCTTAGTCAAAAGCGGCTCTCGGTCCTGATCGCCTCGGCCGAGGGGCTCAGCACCATTCTAGACGATATTCTGGACATGTCGTCAGTCCAGGTTGGGCGCTTGCCAATCCGGTCCCGCCCGGCAATCCCACGTGACGAGATTCTTGCGACACTTGGGTTGTTTCAACCCGGTATCGATGCGGCCGATTTGCATCTGAAGGCAAAAATTGCACCCGAGCTAGGGGGCGTTGCCCTTTTTGACACACAGCGTTTGCGCCAATGCGTTTCCAACCTGATGTCAAACGCCCTAAAGCACACAAAGCAAGGCGAAATTCGCGTTGCGGCAGAGCTGCGCCCAATCCTTTTGGGCGACCGGTTGCTGCAAATTACGGTGTCCGATACCGGCCCCGGCATTCCCGATGAGTTGCACAGTTCGGTGTTTGAACCTTTCTTTTTGAACCGCGACGCAGATAATTTTGACGGGGGATATACCAGCGAAAGCAATGGCTTGGGCCTATCTATTTGCCGGGCCATGGCGCGACAAATGGGCGGTGACGTTGTTTTGCTCTCCAATCAATTGGCGCAAAGCGAGGGCAGCGGCGCCACGTTTATCTTGACGCTGCAGCTTGGTACCGCACCTGATGGCGCCAAACCTGTTTCGCAGAATCTGGGATATGATATCTCGCAGCCCGAACAAGACACGAACAGTCGTGGCGGGACGGAAACAACCGCCGGATTGCGTGTTTTGGTGGTCGACGACATTGCAACGAACCGGCTGGTGGCATCCACCTATCTGCGCATGATCGGTGCGGCGATAATCGAGGCGGAAAGCGGTGATGCTGCTTTGAAAGCGATGGGGGAAAGCCTGCCGGATCTGGTTTTGCTGGATATGAACATGCCCGGGATGAACGGCCACGAGATGTTGATCCGCCTCAGGGAATTGCCGGGGGCGGCAGGGCGCATTCCGGTGATCGCAATGACCGCAGATTCGATGGAGCAATATCAAGAGCTGTACGATAGCAATATGTTAGATGGCTATTTGGCCAAACCCATCAACCCGACGCGGATCGAAAACGAGATCCGCAGCGTGATGAAAAAGACCCGCGATCGACAAGCGCGACCGTCCAATCCCACCGTTTAGGGGGGCCGCCGATCGGCCTTTACATCGGGCTGTGTTGGTGGGTTGATGTGCCCAAGACCGCACGTATTGGGCATTGCAGGATCCCTATCGCGCGGCGACATCAGACCCCCGTGTTGCACCTCTAACGCCCGAATTTCCCTTTCAACGCATCCGCAAAGGCATTGCCCGTGGCGGTGCTTTGCGGCGCGGCGGTGCTTGGCCCCGGCTTGCCCTTTGGCGCCACGGGGGCTGCGTTGCGGCTTGCGGCGCGTTCTGCCACTTGTTCGCGCGCCTCGCCGCTGTCTTTCTTCATGGTCAAGCCGATACGCTTGCGCGCAACATCAACCTCTACCACCTTCACCCGCACCACATCACCGGCTTTGACGATCTCATGCGGGTCTTTGACGAATTTATCCGCCAATTGGCTGACATGGACTAAGCCATCTTGATGCACGCCAACATCCACAAATGCGCCAAAGGCCGCCACATTGGTCACGGTCCCTTCCAACATCATGCCGGGCTTAAGGTCGCGGATATCATCGACCCCATCGGTAAATACCGCTGTTTTGAACTCAGGGCGCGGATCGCGACCCGGCTTTTCCAATTCCGCCAAAATATCCTTGATTGTCGGCAAACCAAATCGCGCGTCCATAAAATCGCGCGGGTCCAACGACTGTAGTTTGGGCGAGCCCATGACCTCGCGCAGATCCCGGCCGCAAGCCGCGACGATTTTGCGTGCGACATCATAAGCCTCGGGGTGAACCGAAGAGCTGTCCAGCGGTTCTGCCCCGCCCTGAATGCGCAAAAAGCCCGCCGCCTGCTCAAAAGCCTTCGGGCCCAGACGCGCGACTTTCAGCAGATCGCGGCGTTTCTTGAAGGGGCCATTTTCATCACGGTGGGTGACAATCGCCTCGGCCAACCCCGCCCCCACGCCCGAAACCCGCGCCAGCAACGGCGCAGAGGCGGTGTTAAGATCGACCCCTACGGCGTTCACCGCATCCTCGACCACCGCCTCTAGGCTGCGGTTCAGACGGTGCTGATCGACGTCGTGCTGATATTGCCCAACGCCAATGGCTTTGGGTTCAATCTTGACCAATTCCGCCAGCGGGTCTTGCAAACGCCGCGCGATGGACACGGCGCCGCGCAACGACACATCCAGCCCCGGAAACTCTTTCGCCGCCAGTTCGGACGCCGAATAGATCGAGGCACCGGCCTCTGACACAATCACCTTGGTCGGTTTAGGCGCGGTCCCCGGCAACATCGCCAGCAAATCAGCGACCATCTTTTCGGTCTCGCGGCTGGCCGTGCCATTGCCGATGGAAATCAGTCCCACCCCATGCTTGCGGATCAGCTGCGCCAGTTCGGCCTGTGCGCCGCGCAAATCATTCTTCGGCTGGAACGGATACACCGTACTTGTGTCCAAAACCTTACCAGTTGCATCAATCACCGCGACTTTCACGCCCGTTCTGATGCCAGGGTCAAGCCCCATCGTGGTCTTTCCGCCCGCCGGAGCTGCCAGCAGCAAATCCTTCAAATTGCGCGCAAAAACCCGGATCGCCTCGACCTCGGCGCGGTCGCGGATATCGCCCATCAGATCCAACCCCAGCGAGGTTTTCAGCTTGATCCGCCAACACCAGGCCGCAACCTCGCGCAGCCAGATATCGCCCTTGCCCTGCCCCGAGGTCAGCAAAGCCGCGCCCGTCATCCGCTCCGCCAGGCTTTGCCCCCGGGGCGCGTCGGGATCAAGTTCCAGATCAATCGACAAAATGCCCTCGTTGCGACCGCGCAGCATGGCCAAAACCCGGTGCGAGGGCGCCGATTTCCACGGCTCGGAATGTGCAAAATAATCCGAAAACTTGGCACCTTCCGCCTCTTTGCCCGCAACCACCGTTGCTGCAAACCGTGCATTGTCTTTCATGTAATTGCGCAAACGCCCCAACAGGGTCGCATCTTCGGCCAGCCCTTCGCCCACAATGTCGCGCGCACCTTCCAATGCGGCCTTCACATCGGCAACTTCGGCAGAAATATAGCCTGCCGCCAAAACCTGCGGATCGGCATTGCGATCGGCCAAAATCGCCTCGGCCAAGGGACCAAGGCCATTTTCGCGGGCGATCATCGCGCGGGTGCGGCGCTTGGGTTTATAGGGCAGGTAAATATCTTCGATTTCCGATTTGGTCACCGCCTTGGCCAACGCGCCTTCCAGTTCGGGCGTCAATTTACCCTGATCGCGGATCGAGGCGACAATCGTGGCCCGGCGCGCCTCAAACTCTCGCAGATAGGTCAGACGCTCGGCCAGATTGCGCAATTGCGTATCGTCCAACCCGCCTGTCGCTTCCTTACGGTAACGCGCCACAAACGGCACGGTCGACCCGCCATCCAAAAGGTCAATGGCAGCAACAACTTGGGCAGGTGTTGCGCTGATTTCAGTGGCGATCAGCAGTGCAATCTGGCGGTCAAAGGCGGGGGGCATGGCATTCCAGTTCTAAAGGTCAGTGGTCAACAATAGTCCCGCGACAGGCAAGGGCCAAGCCCGTATCTGCTTTACAACGGGCCTTTCGGTTCAAATGTTTCAATCCCCTTTCCAAAGCCGACGCCGCCCGCCCTGCATGGCCGGCTCCGCAAACCAAGAAAAGTAACCTAAGGGCAGCGCTAGGCGCCCGAAAAAGGGTTGGGCCGACAGCCAGGATATGCGGTCAATGCCAACTGCCGCTGCCTGCTCGTTGTGGTCTGCCCGGCGGTTATGAACACCCAAATTGGCCGCGCATTGGTGTCTGCCACGGCATGTAATTTCGTGTTCATCCCTTCCCTTCGTTCGCCGCCCCTCTCGGGACATTGCGACGCAATACCCTGCCTGGCAGTGGATCAGGTAATCCTCCCTGAAAGTAAGGGGCTGCGAAAGTAGAATTTTCTTGGCAGTATGCATGAGGAGATTCAGATGAAGATGACAAGATATAGCGAACCCCAGATCCTTGCGATCTTGCGCCAAGCCGAAGGCGGCGTGCCGGTAGCCGAGCTTTGCCGCGAGCATGGCATGAGCAATGCATCCTTCTACAAATGGCGTGCGAAGTATGGCGGCATGCCCTCTCGGGCTTTTGCTTT
>JBLIGH010000158.1:0-7574 GCA_047636855.1 Pseudorhodobacter sp. | reverse complement strand
CAATCACGCTGCGCGCCAGATCCCGCTCGATCTCGCGCAATTGATCGCGGTAAACTTGCCGGTCAAACTGGGCGGCTTGTTCCAATACCTGAGGCGAACGACGCAAGGCCAAAATCAGCATAGCTGCGACAGCCAATGCCATCACGCCTGCCGCTATCCAAAAAATACTCGTTGCCACTGCTTTCCCGCCCAATTTGCTTTTTTCACATGTAATATGTCTGCCACCCATGCAAAAGGTTTAATCGCGAAATGCATGCGGGTCAGCCTGTCGCAGCCTGATGTCGTAAATTTCCCGATTGTGCCGCCTTTGGGTGCGGATATATCTGGTTGCTGTATCAGAAGTCATGTCAGAAGCGAGGTCAGGATAAACTGACCTCAAGCCGGTGGAGAAGCCCATGAAACGCTATTCAGTATTTGCGATTGCCCGCGAGGCGATGCGGCATCACATGGGCTGGGAACGTGCCTGGGCCTCGCCAGTGCCAAAATCATCCTATGATGTGGTCATTATCGGTGCAGGCGGGCACGGGCTGGCCACGGCTTATTATCTGGGCAAGAATTTTGGCATCACCAATATTGCGGTGATCGAAAAGGGCTGGCTGGGTGGCGGCAATACCGGGCGCAACACCACGATCATCCGCTCGAACTATCTGCAAGACCCTTCGGCAGCGATCTACGAGAAGGCCCGCAGCCTTTACGAGGATCTGAGCCAAGACCTGAATTACAACGTCATGTTTTCGCCCCGCGGTGTGATCATGCTGGCGCAAACCCATCACGAGGTGCGCGGCTACCAACGCACCGCCCATGCCAATGCGCTGCAAGGGGTCCCGACCGAGTTTATCTCGCCGCAAAAGGTTAAGGAACTTTGCCCGATCATGAATATCGACGGGCCACGCTATCCGGTTCTGGGCGGGCTTTGGCAGCCGCGTGGCGGCACTGCCCGGCATGATGCGGTGGCTTGGGGCTATGCACGCGCTTGTTCTGCGATGGGCATGGACATCATCCAGCAATGTGAAGTCAAAGGCGTGCGCTCTGAAAACGGGCAGGTTACGGGCGTGGATACCACCAAAGGCTTTATCGGCACCAAAAAACTGGGGATGGTCGTTGCAGGCCATTCCGGGCAATTGGCCGAAATGGCAGGCTTCCGGCTGCCGATCGAGGCTGTGGCGCTGCAAGCCTTGGTGTCAGAGCCGATCAAGCCCTGCATGGATGTGGTCGTGATGGCCAATACGGTGCACGGCTATATGTCGCAATCGGACAAGGGCGAGATGGTGATTGGCGGCGGCACTGACGGGTTCAACAATTACACCCAGCGCGGCAGCTTCCATCATATCGAAGAGACTATTCGCGCCCTGAACGAAACCTTCCCGATCATCTCGCGGCTGAAAATGCTGCGCCAATGGGGTGGGATTGTGGATATGACTGGCGACCGCTCGCCGCTGATCTCCAAAACGCCCTTGGGCAATTGCTTCATCAATTGCGGCTGGGGCACCGGCGGTTTCAAAGCTATCCCGGGTTCCGGTTGGGCCATGGCTGAATTGATGGCCAAAGGCGAGCCCGGCCCCTTGGCCGAGGCCTTCTCGATCGACCGCTTCATCGAAGGCCGCTTCATCGACGAAAGCGTTGCGGCAGGGGTGGCGCATTGATGAGCCGCCCAACCGCGCCTGTACCCGGATGTGCGGCCGTTGCCCAAAGCGTGCGTGTTGCGCGTCAATCCGTGCCAAACACCCGCAAGGCGAAAGTCGACCAGCGCAAGAATGGGCGCAGCACCCTTCAAGCCTGCCTCGACGCAGCCACCTTGAAGCCGCTGTTTTTGCACCTGCGCGGTCGGTCTGGTTTGGCTGGCCCGTCGGTTGAAATCACGGCCGGTTTGCGCCCTCTTTTCGGGGTAAATTTCCCCGGACGGCTGGCAGTGCTTCTGCAAGGTTCCCGCACCCCGGCTCGTGTCTTTTGTGACTTGAATGCAACGGGGGTGGCGGGATGATGCTGACGGCCCCAAAAGCGGCAAAGAATGGAGCATGCGGTGCGCGTATTTCGGCACTCGTTTGCTCGAAATTACATCCAACGCGCAAGCCTATTTTAATCCAAACGGGAATGCCCAATCTACACCTCACCACAATTGGAGGTTTGAAATGGCACATAATCCCTACACTACCCGATCACGCAAAGGCCCTGTCGTCTTTGGCGTGCTTGCGGTCTTGGCGCTCATCGTCTTTCTTGTTTTCGCGGGCACCAATTCCATCCCGGTCGACAATACCGGCGCGCCCGGCGTCGACACCGGTGCTTCAGAACCGCTTCAGGTCCCCGAGCCGGATATCGCGCCGCTTCCAGGCTCTGAAGTCCCGCCAAGCGGGGGCTGACGCACATCTGACGGGGCAAGGCGCGGGCGGGTGCAGCGATGCGCCCGCCTTTTCGTCATGCGCAACTGCGCTAAATGCTAACGTCTCAATGCCAAAGGCCGCTGGCCCGACGCGGCTGACTTTGATCGGGAACATGCCATGCTTATCCTAACTTGCCCCTATTGCGGCGTCGCTGCCGAAGAAACCGAACTCGCCCCCGGCTACGAGGCGCATTTGAAGCGCTTTGGTGCGGGATCGTCGGATCAAGATTTCGAGGCTTATATGTTCGCCCGCAAAAACCCCAAAGGCGTGCATTTTGAACGCTGGCGCCATGCTTACGGCTGCGGAAAATGGTTTTTGGCGGCGCGCGACACCAACACGCTTGAAGTTTTTGGCACCTACCCAGCCCAAAGCACTGAACCGCCCGCAGCCCTGATCGCCAAGATCAAGGAAAAGCGCCCCGACTGGCCCGGATACCATGAGGAGGCTGAATAAATGAGCACGCGTCTGCAAACCGGTGGCCGTCTGATCGACCGCTCCACCCGGGCCGAATTCACCTTTAACGGGCGTCGCATGATCGGCCATGACGGCGATACGCTGGCCTCGGCCCTTCTGGCCAATGACCAGATGCTGGTCGGGCGCTCGTTCAAATATCATCGCCCGCGCGGTATTGTGGCCGCCGGCCCGGAAGAGCCCAATGCGCTGGTCAACCTGGGCCGCTCGGAGCGGCTAGAGCCGAACCAGCGTGCCACAACGACCGAGCTTTTCGCAGGGCTAGAGGCGGCAAGCCAGAACCATTGGCCAAGCCTCGAATTCGATGTCGGCATTGTTAACAACTACCTCGCTCGCTTTTTGCCTGCGGGCTTTTATTACAAGACCTTCATCCACCCGCGCGCGGCCTGGAAACATGTCTTTGAGCCGATCATCCGGCATTCCGCAGGTCTTGGCCGCGCCCCAAAAGACCGCGATGCAGACCGCTATGAATATATCTACGGATTTTGCGATCTGTTGATCGTGGGCGGCGGTATTGCCGGGTTGCAAGCGGCGCTGACAGCGGGTCAAGCGGGCAAGCGTGTGATGCTGATTGAACAATCCGCCCATTGGGGCGGGCGTGCCGTCGTCGACGGTGACGTCTTGGAAAATGAAACCGCTGAAGAATGGGTGAAATCCGCCCTCGACGCGCTGAAGACCATGAAAAATGTCACGCTGCGCAATCGCTGCATGGGCGCAGGGCTTTACGACCATGGCTATGTATTGGCCAACGAGCGTGTTGCCGATCACACCCCCGGCGATGGTCGCCCGAAACAGCGCGTTTGGCGCATCCGTGCGGGTCATATCGTCACAGCAACGGGGGCGATTGAACGGCCGTTGTCATTTGCGGGCAATGATATTCCCGGCGTGATGTTGGCAGGGTCCATGCGCGATTACGTGGTGAATTTCGCGGTCTCGCCCGGGGACCGTACGGTTGTCGTCACCAATAACGACGATGCTTACCTGACCGCGATCACGCTGGTCGAGGCAGGGTTGAGCGTGCCGGTCGTGCTTGATGCACGCGCCAACGCGGATGGGCCCTTACCGACCCGCGCCCGCGCCTTGGGCATTCGGGTGGAAACCGGCCGCGCGATTGCGAAGGTCAAAGGCGGCAAGCGCGTCACCGCTGTGCAGGTCTGCCTGCAAGCTGGCGAAGGCGCTGTGATGGAAGAGATTGCCTGTGACGCGGTTGCCATGTCTGGCGGCTGGTCCCCGGTGGTGCATCTGTGGTCGCATTGCGGCGGCAAGTTGAATTGGTCAGATCACCTTTCGGCCTTCCTGCCCGATCCAAATCGCCCGCCGTTGAACCATGATGGGGCCGCGATGGTCACCGCTATTGGGGCCTCCGCGGGGATCTATCGGCCCGAAGACATCTTGGCCAGCATTGTAAACCCGGATGCAGCACCCGAGAATTACGCGGAAAATGCACCTGAAATCCCACCGATCTGGGTCATGCCGCATGGCGCACCGATTGGGTTGCGCTCGAAAATGTGGCTCGATTACCAAAACGATGTGAAAGTGTCCGACGTTCAACTTGCCGCCCGCGAAGGCTTTGAAAGCGTTGAACATACCAAACGCTATACCACGCTTGGTATGGCAACGGATCAGGGCAAACTTAGCAATATCAACGGGCTGGGGGTGCTGTCTCAGGCGCTGGGGGCCGAGATCCCGCAGGTTGGCACCACCACGTTCCGCCCACCCTATACTCCCGTGACGCTGGGCGCGCTGGCAGGCGAGGCGCAAGGCGAACTGTTCCAACCGATCCGCTCGACGCCGATCCACGAATGGCATGAGAAATCAAACGCTTATATGGAACCTGTGGGCCTGTGGCGCAGACCCTACTGCTATCCGCGTACCGGCGAGACGCACGAACAGGCAGTGCACCGTGAGGTGCTGAACACGCGCGAACATCTGGGTCTGTTGGATGCTTCGACCTTGGGTAAAATCGTGGTCAAAGGCCCTGATGCGGGCCGTTTCCTTGACATGCTGTACACCAACATGATGTCCAATCTTGCCGTGGGCAAATGCCGCTACGGGCTGATGTGTAACGAGCAGGGCTTTTTGTCCGATGACGGTGTTGTTGCGCGGATGGACGAGGATACCTGGCTTTGCCACACCACCTCGGGCGGTGCGGACCGTATTCACGGCTGGATGGAAGATTGGCTGCAATGCGAATGGTGGGATTGGAAAGTCTATACCGCCAATGTGACAGAGCAATACGCGCAAGTCGCCGTCGTCGGCCCTAACGCCCGAAAACTGCTAGAGAAAATCGGCGGTATGGACGTTTCGAAAGAGGCGCTTCCTTTCATGCAATGGGCCGAAGGCACGCTGGGCGATTTCCCGGTCCGGGTCTTCCGCATCAGCTTTTCCGGCGAATTGTCTTACGAGATCGCCGTTCCCGCGAGCCACGGTGCTGCCTTCTGGGCGATGCTTCACAGCGAGGGTGCCGAGTTTGGCGCGATGGCTTACGGCACCGAGGCGCTGCATATTTTGCGCGCCGAGAAGGGCTTCATCATGATCGGTGACGAATCTGATGGCACGGTCATTCCGCAGGATTTGGGCCTGTCTTGGGCGATCTCCAAGAAAAAGGTGGATTTTCTGGGCAAGCGCGGGCAAGAGCGTAAGTTCTTGGCGGATCCGAACCGCTGGCAATTGGTCGGCTTGAAAACCTCGGATGGGTCTGTCTTGCCTGACGGGTCTTACGCCGTGGCCGAGGGTGTGAACGCCAATGGTCAGAAAAACACAGAAGGTCGTGTGACATCAACCTATTACAGCCCGACCTTAAAGCACGGAATTGCGATGGGTCTGGTGCTGAACGGACCGGATCGAATGGGCGAGGTTCTGGCGTTCAACAAGGTTGATGGCAGCACAGTTCAGGCGCGGATTGTTGATCCGGTCTTCTACGATAAAGCCGGGGAGAAACAAAATGTCTGAACCCACCAGCCCATTGCAAGGGCAAAGCTATGAGGGCTTCGCCCAGATCCGCGAAATCGGACCTTTGGGAATGATCACCCTGCGGTGCGATCTGTCGCTGAAAACGCTGGCGACAATGTTGAAGTCGCTGGGTTTGACTGTGCCCGCACCCCGCCAGCTTGTGCAAAATAATGAGCGTACCGTTGGCTGGATGTCGCATGACGAGTTGCTGTTGATCTTGCCCTATTCTGAGGTGTCTGACGCTTTAATAACGATCCGTAAGGCACTGGCTAAAATACACTTTCTGGCCGAGGATGTCTCGGACGCCCGCGCGGTTTTCCGGGTAGAGGGTGATTTGGCCGTGCAGGTTCTTGCAAAGCTTTGCCCTGTGGATATGCAATCCCTCGCGCAAAACGAGCTGCGCAGAACCCGCTTGGCGCAGGTTGCGGCGGCCTTTTGGGTGGATCAAACCGGCTATACGGTGGTCAGCTTTCGATCCGTCGCCGGATATGTAATGGGTTTGCTTAAGAATGCGGCACAGCCTGGCAGCGAGATCTGAGAACCAAAGGGCTTGCCGTGGAATCATAGGTTGGACAGTGCCAACCTTAAGGATGCGCTAGAATCATGAAAACGCTTGTTTTATCAGCCTTGGTTTCGCTTTCTGCTTTCGCGGCCCAAGCAAGGGACATGACCTATATTTGCACCTTAAAAGTACCTGCATCACAAGGCTGGGTGCCATCGCAATTGGTAATTTTGCATAAGGATGACGAACCGACCGCGTTGGTCAACGATCCGATTATCGCGCATTTTGTGAAGAAACCAGTAGAAGCGAAAGTCGTTGCCAATAATAGCAAACGCATCGCCTTTACGTGGGAGCTGAAGGAAATCGTTAATCGGGAAGGCCAGAAAACCCAACGTTTCAACTACAGAGCGGCCTATATCAAAACGACCGGCAAGATCAGTGTTTCGGCGCGTCCAGATGGGTTTTCCGACGTTTTCGATGCTTATGGCACGTGTGAGGTCAAGTAAGACGCGCATTCGCTTTGCCGCCCCCTTGACCTATCCGCCTCAAGCCCTCTTATAGAGGGAAGCAACCCGAATAGATGGAGACTACCATGGCTTTTACCCTTCCCGATCTTCCCTATGCTCATGACGCATTGGCTGCTCTTGGCATGTCGCAAGAGACGCTAGAGTATCACCACGACCTGCACCACAAAGCCTATGTTGATAACGGCAACAAGCTGATTGCCGGGACCGAGTGGGAAGGCAAAACAGTTGAAGAGATTGTTGTCGGCACTTACGCCGCTGGCTCGGTTGCGCAAAATGGCATCTTCAACAACGCCAGCCAGCATTGGAACCACGCCCAGTTTTGGGAAATGATGGGCCCAGGCGGCAATGCGATGCCAAGCGAGCTGGAAGCAGCCATCACGCAAAGCTTCGGCTCGGTTCAGAAGTTCAAGGACGACTTTGCAGCTGCAGGGGCAGGCCAGTTTGGCTCTGGTTGGGCTTGGTTGGTCAAGGATACCGACGGCGGCCTGAAAGTGACCAAAACCGAAAACGGCGTGAACCCGTTGTGCTTTGGTCAGACCGCACTGTTGGGCTGCGATGTGTGGGAGCATTCTTACTACATCGATTTCCGCAACAAGCGCCCGGTCTATTTGAGCAACTTCCTTGAAAAGCTGGTAAATTGGGAAAATGTCGCATCGCGGATGTGACCTGACCCCGCGCTGACATTTTGGGAAAGGCCTGCTGGGGGGAACCTTGGCAGGCCTTTTGCGTGCAAGCTACGATATT
>JBLIGH010000157.1:0-7577 GCA_047636855.1 Pseudorhodobacter sp. | reverse complement strand
AGATTTTCGGCACCCGTGACGAGGTGATCTATCTTGAATATTCGACCGATCGCCTTGCAGCCTTGGGTCTGAACCCGCAAGCGGTGCAGGCCACCCTTGCCGCGCAAAACGCCATCATCCCGTCGGGCGTGATTGATGCCGGCCCCGAACGGGTGCTGGTGCGCGTCAGCGGGCAGTTCGCGGATACCGACAGCCTTGAGGATATCAATCTGCGCGTCGGGGATCGGTTTTTCCGGTTGACCGACGTGGCCGATATCCGGCGCGGCTATGAAGACCCGCCAAGCCAGCTGTTTCGCTACAACGGGCAAGAGGCGATTGGGCTGTCGATCGGCATGCGTGCCGGGGCCAATATTGTTGACTTTGGCGTGGAACTTGAGGCGGTGATTGCCCAAACGCAGGCCAGTTTGCCCATCGGGTTGCAGATCCACCAAGTCGCCGATCAGCCGCATGTTGTCGAAGAGGCCGTTGGTCATTTCGTCACCGCGCTGATTGAGGCGGTTGTCATTGTTCTGGCCGTTAGTTTCCTCAGTCTGGGTCTGCGTGCAGGTCTGGTTGTGACGCTGACCATTCCGCTGGTTCTGGCGATCACCTTTGTGATCATGGACTACCTTGGGATCACATTGCAGCGCATATCCTTGGGTGCGCTGATTATCGCTTTGGGCCTGCTGGTCGACGATGCGATGATCGCAATCGAGACCATGATTTCGCGGTTAGAGATCGGCGAAAGCCTAACTAAATCGGCCTCTTACGCCTGGACATCGATTGCCGCGCCGATGCTGACGGGCACGCTGATTACCGTCGCGGGGTTTATTCCAATCGGTCTGAATTCCTCGGCGGCGGGGGAATTCACCTTCTCGCTATTTGTCGTCATCGCGGTGGCATTGATCGTGTCTTGGGTTGTGGCGGTGCTGTTTGCGCCCTTGATCGGGGTCACGTTGCTGCCAGCCAAAATGAAGCACCTGTCCGACAAGCCCGGTCGCGTCCGGCGCATGTTTCACGCGATTTTGCGCGGTGCGATGCGGTTCCGCTGGCTGACCATCGCCCTGACGGTCCTTACCTTTGGCACGTCGATTTACGGCATGCGTTTCGTCGAACAGCAGTTTTTTCCCAGTTCCGACCGGCCCGAGCTGATCATCGACATGGCGCTGCCGCAAAACGCCTCTATCGAGGCCACGCGCGAACAGATGGACCGGATGGAAAGCCATCTGAAGGACAACGAGAACGTGTTGTTTTGGTCGTCCTATGTCGGTCGCGGCGCCCCGCGGTTTGTGCTGTCGTTTGACGTGCCGACGCCGGGGGCCAATATGGGTCAGATCGTGATCCAGACCCCGTCGATCGCGGCCAGAGATGCCCTGCGCGCAGAGCTGACCGAAATCGCCGCGACCCAATTCCCCGGTGTCGATAACTTCATCAAGCTGCTTGAAATTGGCCCCCCGGTTGGTCGCCCGGTGCAGTACCGACTGAGCGGCACCGATATTGGTGTGACGCGCGATCTGGCGCGCGAACTGGCCGCCGTGATGGCGACAGACGACCGACTGGCCAGCATCGTGATGGATTGGAATGAACCGGCACGGGTGATCACGGTCAATATCTTGCAAGATCAGGCGCGCCAGCTTGGCATAACCGCCAGCGATATCGCCGATGCGTTGAATGCCATCTATGATGGTCTGAGCATTACCGAGCTGCGCGACGAAGCCTATCTGATCGATATTCTGGCACGCGGCGATGCATCCGCGCGCCAATCGGTCGAGGCGCTCTCGAACCTGCAGATCAGCACGACGGCGGGCACGATTATTCCGCTGCGCGCCGTTGCGACCTTCGACTATGGAACCGAACAACCCGTGATCCATCAGCGCAACCGAATGCCGACGATTACGGTCAAAGCGGCGATTGCCACATCCGACCAGCCTGCAACGATTGTTGCTGGTCTTGCAGAGAAAATAGCGGCCTTTAACGCAAGCCTTGACGTCGGCTACCATGCCGAGGTCGGCGGTTCTGTCGAAAGCAGCGCAGATAGTCAGGCACCGATCGCAGCGGTGGTCCCGCTGATGATCTTGATCATTCTGGTGCTGATCATGGTTCAGATGCAGGGGTTTCGCCTCAGCTTCGTCGTGGTCTGCGTCGCCCCGCTTGGGATTATCGGCGTTGTGGTGGCTCTTATCACCTCGGGTGCGCCGCTGGGCTTTGTGGCCATCCTTGGTATTCTGGCGCTGGTCGGCATCTTGATCCGAAACTCGATCATCCTGGTGCATGAAATTGAAGTGCTGCGCGATTTGGGGCGCAGCGCTTGGGATGCAGTGTTTGAGGCCAGCAACAGCCGGGCACGCCCGATCATTTTGACGGCCGCAGCTGCCAGTCTTGCGCTGATCCCGATCTCGCGTCAGATATTCTGGGGGCCGATGGCCTATGCGATGATGGGTGGGATTATCGTTGGCACGATCATTACCTTGGTGTTTGTTCCCGCGCTTTATCTTGCAGTTTTCAGAGTTCGCCCCACCAAGGCCACAGCCGCAACCGACACGCCGGAAACCGTGGTTTGATGCTGTTTGGCTCGGTTTCGACAATGAAAATGCAAGTGATTGGCGCGTGTCGCGGGGGGCTCTAGGATAGGGTTGGCAGGTTTAAACCAGTCATTTCTGCCGCCATATCCGCCTTGCATCGCGCGATGATGAAATCGACGAAAAGCTGGATTTTCGGGTCGCGCAAACGGCGGTGCTGGCTGAGGCACGAAAGCTGCGTGGGCAGGGGCGGCGTGGCAGTGGCCACCGGTATCAGGCTGCCGTCGCGCAAATGCTGTGCCACGTCGAATATCGGCTTCAGCACAACGCCGCGCCCATCCAACGCCCAGCCCGTCAACACATCGCCATCGTCGCTTTCAAACGGGCCGGCAATGTCAAAGCGGCGCGGACCAGTCGGGGTTTGCAACGTCCATTGGAACTCTTTCGCGCCGGGAAAGCGCAAGATCAGACAATCATGCTTATCCTCGACCAAAGCCGCGGCATCGACAGGCATGCCGCGCCGCGCAATATAGGCGGGGGCTGCACAAAGCAGGCGCGGGCAATCAGCGACCAGCCGCATCTTCAAGGTCGAATCCTCGAGATGTCCAAGGTGGAAGGCCACATCCAGCCCCTCGGCTGTCAGATCGACATTGCGGTCCGAAAGGCGCAGGCGCAGGTCAATCTGCGGATAGAGGTCTTTGAACGCGGGCAGATGCGGCGCGATAAACCGCCGCCCAATCCCCAAAGGGGCGGCGACATAGATCGAGCCGCGCGGGTTTTGCGTGACATCCATCACCGCCGCCTCGGCCTCTTCAATGGCTTCCAGAACCTTGCGCGCCCCGTCATAAAAGACGCGGCCATTCTCGGTGGGTTTCAAGCTGCGCGTGGTGCGGTTGAACAACCTTACACCCAAATGCTTTTCCAGCTCTGAAATGCGCGATGATGCGACCGCAGCAGAGGCACGCTGATCACGGGCCGCCGCACTCATGCTGCCCAATTCATAGACACGAACGAACATTTTTAGCGTATTCACATAGGACATTGCCAATCGCGCCCCGAAAAAGGATTATCCGGATTGCTTTGAAAGTGATCCGCTATTTGATGAATTAACAGAAAGGTGCGGCTTGGTATAGTCTTGGGCTTCAATCGCAAAGGAAGTTTGCAATGGATCAGATGCTGCATTGGGCCATTCTATGGGAATGGGTGGAAACGGCGGCACGCTGGACACATGTGATTACCGCAATTGCTTGGATCGGTTCTAGTTTTTACTTCATCGCGCTGGATCTGGGCCTGCACCGCGACCGCAATCTGGCCTCCGGGGCCGATGGCGAGGAATGGCAGGTTCATGGCGGCGGGTTTTACCATATTCAGAAATATCTGGTGGCCCCGGCGTCGATGCCCGATCACCTCGTCTGGTTCAAATGGGAAAGCTATGCGACTTGGCTGACCGGCTTTGTGATGCTGTTTTTGGTTTATTACATGGGGGCAGAGCTGTATTTGATCGACCCGAATGTGGCCGATCTTGCAATATGGCAGGCGGTTGGCATTTCGGTTGGGTCGTTGGCTTTTGGCTGGCTGGCCTATGATCGGATCTGCAAGACCAGATTTGGCGATGACAATACGCGGCTGATGTTGCTGCTTTATGTTTTGCTGGTCGCAACAAGCTGGGCCTATACGCAGGTCTTTACAGGCCGTGCTGCGTTGCTGCATCTGGGGGCGTTTACCGGCACAATCATGAGCGCGAATGTGTTTTTCATCATCATGCCCAATCAGCGCATCGTGGTGGCGGATCTGAAAGCGGGGCGCAAGCCGGACCCAAAATATGGCAAGATTGCCAAGCAGCGCAGCACGCATAACAATTACCTGACGCTGCCGGTGTTGTTTTTGATGCTCTCCAACCACTACCCGCTGGTTTTTGCGACGCAGTATAATTGGTTGATCGCGGCGCTGGTCTTTTTGATGGGCGTCACGATCCGGCATTACTTCAACTCGCAACATTCCCGCAGCGGCAACCCGACCTGGACTTGGCTGGCGACAGTGATCTTGTTCATATTGATCGCTTGGCTTTCCTCGGTGCCGCGCGCAGACGAGGTGCCGCAACAGGCCGGGTTGCGCGGCGAGGCGCCGCAATATGCCAATGCCGATGGCTTTGCAGAGGTCAGTGATATCGTGATGGGTCGTTGCGCCATGTGCCATGCCGCCGAGCCGGGCTGGGAGGGCATGCATAGGCCACCCAAAGGCGTGATACTGGAAAGCCCAGAACAGATCGCGGCAGCAGCGCGGCGGATCTATGCGCAAGCCGGGGTTAGCCATGCGATGCCGCCTGCCAATCTGTCCTACATGGAACCGCAAGAGCGCGCTGCAATCGTGCGCTGGTTCGAAGGCGCGGGTCAAAGCGGTGTGGATAGCTAAGCTGCCCTTGCGCGCCTGTCCGTGGCAACGCCGACCAAGGGGGCTCAATGCCCCCGAAGGTCGGCTGCTTGCTGGCATTAGGGCAGGCAAAACCGCCATTCGCTGACCTGTCGCCAAACAGGTCCTGATGCTGTCACGATCTGCGGAAAGCTGGGCTGCGCCAGCGCGTCGGGCCAAAACTGCGGCTCGATGGCCAAGCCGCGGTAGGCCGGGCGGCCATCATAGATCTGCACACCAGGTTCAGTACTGGCCAAGGTCAACTCTACCCCCGAGGCGCCGCGCAAGGTCAAAATCTCCCGCAAACTCGTCCGGTCATTTGACAAGCAGAAATTCGTGTCCATCTCTGGATGCCCCGGTGCGATCTGGCGCAGGGTGCGAAAATCCAGATCCGTCCCCGCAACGGGCTTGACCTCGCCTGTCGGCACATACGCTGCGTCCACCGGAGTAAAGTCATCCGCCGGGATGCGCAGGCTATGGCCAGCCCAGGTCGCGCTGCCATCCAGGTTCCAGTAGCTGTGCTGCGCGAAATTCAACGGCGTAGGTGCGTTGGTTGCAACCTCTACCGTCAGGCGCAGCGTCGCGGGCGGGGAAAGCGCAAAGCGCGCCGTTATATGGCGGGTGCCGGGAAAGCCGCCCTCGCCATCGTGCAGCGTAACCGAAAAGGTCACATCTGCTGCGCCAGCCTCAAGGATTGTCCAATGTTTTCGGTGGGTTCCTGCAGCCCCCGAGTGCAGTGTGATGCCCCCCGGCTGCGTGTCGTCAAAGCGGTGCAATTGCCCATCAATCACCGCCGAGGCCCCGGAAATCCTATTTGCAACAGGCCCGATCAGGGCGCCGTGATAGCACATTGCGCCTTCGTAATCGGCCAAAACCTGCGACCCAAGCGTCAGGCTGTAAGGCAGGCCCGCCAATCGAAAATCCTGCAAAATCGCGCCAAAGGACAGAAGCCGCACCGATGCGATGCCTGCGCGCAATGTCACAGCTTGCACCTGCTGCCCTTCCGCCGTGGTGCCGAAATGCTCGATCATCAATGCTCCGTTTTCCGACACTTAAAAGGTGACGGAAGCCCGCAACCGGGTCAAGACAACTGTTAGCGCGGCGTCAGGCATTCTTGCAAATTTTGCGCAAGACCGCGCATCAGATTGGCGTAAAGCGCGGGGCCAACGGGCAGGGTCACACCCGCAGGGTCCAGTGCTGCACCAAGTTTGGTTTTTGTGCCTTCAACCAATTGTGCGGCTTGCCCGGCATCGTGATTGACCTCGGGGAACAGGCACACCACGCCGCCTGCGGTCAATTCGTCGCGCAGTTCTGACAAATGGGCAGCCCCCGGTGTGGCCGCATCACCCAAACGCACGGACCCCGCATATGTCAGGCCGAAATGTCCAGTGAAGTAACCGTAAGCATCGTGGTAGGTCACGAAAGGCAAGGTTTGAACGGGGGCCAGAAGGCCCGTGATTTCAGTTTCCAGTGCTGTGATTTCAGCCTGCCCTAATTCAGCATTGACCTTGTAGCGGGCCGCGTTTTCGGGGTCGAGTTTGCCGAGTTCCACAGCGATCAGGGGCAGCCAGTTGGCAGCGTTATGCGGGTCGAGCCAAAGATGCGGGTCGATGTTGCCATGAGCCTCGGCCTGATCACTGTGGCCCTCATGGTCGTGATCATGCCCGTCGCCAAAGGCTTGCAGCTCGGTCTTGGGCGTTTCCATCAGCGTTAGGCGTTGCGCTTTCGCCTCTACTCCTGTCAAAGCGCGGTCAAGCCAGGGCGTCATCTGGGGGCCGATCCAGATCACAAGATCGGCCTCGACCAGACCCGCCGCCTGACTGGGCCGCAATTGAAAATCATGCGGGTCCGAACCATTGCTGACCAAAAGCTGTGGCGCGCCGATGTCCCCCATTACAATCGCCACAAGTGAGTGGATCGGCGGCAGGTCAGTGACCACATTCGGTGCGGCAAAAACCGGGTTGGTTAGGGTTGCTAAACAAAGGGCAGGAAGGGCGTGGTGCATGGGGGCCTCGGTTTTGAGAAGGGTGGGTTGCAGTCATCTATGTTATATTATATCATGTCAATAGTTATATTATAACAGTGGACTTTCGATGCCCAATCCCGCCGATGCTTTCGCCCAACACGACCACAGCCACTGCACAGGCGACGGCCTGGCGCAGGCAGAGGCTTTGCTGGCCGCGCGCAAACAGCGCTTGACGCCGGTGCGCCGTCGGACCTTGGAGATTTTGCTAGAGGAACATCGGGCGCTGGGGGCCTATGATGTGTTGCAACGACTTGCGGCGGACGGGTTTGGCAACCAGCCACCAGTGGCCTACCGTGCGCTTGAATTCTTGGTGGAACAAGGGCTTGCGCATCGTATACAGCGCTTGAACGCCTTCACAGCCTGCATGCACCCGGGCGAAGCGCATGCCCCGGTTTTCTTGATTTGTCGCGGTTGCAATGGGGTGGCTGAAACCGCTGCGGTCGCTGTGCGTGCCGCCCTCGAGCAGTCCGCAACGGCATTGGGGTTTGTGGTCGAGCGGAGTAATGTTGAGGCGCTGGGCCTGTGCCCGGCCTGTGTGGGGTCGGTATGAGTTTGCTTGCTGCGGAAGGTTTGGTCGTTCGTTTCGGCGGCGCAGAGGTGCTGTCGAATGTCAGTTTGCGGCTGGGGCCTGGGGAAATTGTAAC
>JBLIGH010000156.1:0-7608 GCA_047636855.1 Pseudorhodobacter sp. | reverse complement strand
TGAGCCGATCAAAAACCCGTCGATGGCGCGCAGTTTGGGCCCGCCCGTGATTGCGCTTGTGACAACTGTTGTGATCGCATCGCTTTTGGCGATGCTTGCGGGCGCGAACCCATTTTCGGTTCTTGGGTTGATCTTGCAAGGGGCGTTTGGCTCGAAATTCGCAGCACTTGAGACGCTAAACCGCGCCACACCTTTGATTTTTACGGGGCTTGCCGCAGCGGTCGCCTTTCGCGCCAAATTCTGGAACATCGGGGCAGAGGCGCAGCTTTATGCAGGGGCGTTGATGACGGTTTTGCTGGGCACTGGTGTTTTGCCTTGGCCCAGCATCGCGCTTTTGCCGCTGATTGCGATAAGCTGTGTGTTGGCGGGGGCCATTTTGCTGTTGGTTCCAGCCTTGCTGAAAACTCGCTTTGGTGTGGATGAGGTTGTCACGACATTGTTGTTCAACTTCATCTTTTTGCTATTCATTTCAATGCTGCTCGAAGGCCCGCTGAAGGACCCGATGGGGATGGGTTGGCCCAAATCCGCCCGCCTGATCCCCGAGGCCCGCTTGCCTCGGCTTGTTGAAGGGCTGCGCCTGCATTGGGGGTTTGCCTTGGCGATCTTGTCGGCCATTTGCATCTGGATCATCCAGACCCGCACCACATTGGGCTACGAGATGCGCGCCGTTGGCCTGAACCGAAACGCGGCGGCCTTTGCGGGGATTTCGGTCAACACCGTGCTGGTTAAGACCGCGTTATTGTCGGGCGGTTTGGCGGCATTGGCGGGGTTTTCAGAGGTGGCGGGGCTGAAAGGCAGTCTGACGCTCGATCTGTCACCGGGGTTTGGTTATACAGGGATCATCGTGGCAATGCTGGCACTGCTGAACCCGCTTGGCGTAATTGTGGCGGCGCTGTTTGTCGCGGGGATTTTTGTCGGTGCAGACAGCATGAGCCGCGCCGCTGATGTGCCAACTTATCTGGCGGATATCATGCTTGCAACCGCGCTCCTTTTGATGGTTCTGGCCATCATGTTGACGCGGTTTCGCGTGGTCAGGGATTAGCGCGATGGAGATTGTTGAAATCCTATTCACCGCCAGCTTTTGGGCCGCAGCGATCCGGATCGCCAGCCCGCTGATCTTTGCCACTTTGGGCGAGCTGATTTGCGAGCGCGCGGGCGTTTTGAACCTGGGGATTGAAGGCATAATGGTTGCGGGGGCCTTTGCGGGCTGGATGGCGGTTTATTCTGGCACGGGGCTGTGGGTCGGCGTCGGTGTGGCGATGCTTGTGGGGATGGTCTTTGGTTTGTTGCACAGTGTGCTGACGGTGCCTTTTGGCCTGTCGCAGCATGTGGTGGGTTTGGGTGTGACGTTGCTGGCGACATCCTCGACCTATTACGCTTACCGGCTGGCTTTGCCAGAGGTGACAAGCCCGCCGAAGATCGAGGCGTTCCAACCGTTTGAGATCCCGATCCTCTCCGAGATCCCACTGCTTGGGCCTGCGCTGTTTTCGCAGACGCCGCTGACCTATCTGGCCTTTGTGTTGGTCGCACTTGTTGCGCTGGTCTTGTACCGCACGCCGTTAGGGCTTGCGGTGCGGGCCGCTGGCGAAAACCCCGCAGCCGTCGCGGCGCAAGGTCTGTCAGTGACGGCAATCCGAATGGGCGCGGTTATTGTGGGCAGCGGGTTTATGGCTGTTGGCGGCGCGTTTCTGACGATGTCCGCCTTTGACAGCTTCTTTTTCGAGATGGTCAACGGGCGCGGTTGGATCTGCATTGCGCTGGTCGTCTTTGGCTCGTGGCGGCCCGGCAAGGCCTTGTTGGGGGCGGTGCTGTTTGCGGCGTTTGATGCGCTGCAAATTCGGGTTCAGCAGACCAGCCTTGGCACGCTTGTCCCCTATCAGATTTTTCTGATGATGCCTTATCTTCTATCCATCCTCGCACTTGTCGTGATGTCGCGGCGCGCCGAAGTGCCAGCCGCCCTGATGGTGCCGTTCAACAAAGGAGAGCGTTGATGTTTGACCTGATCGTAAAAGGCGGCGCGTTGCCGGATGGGCGGGTCGCAGACATTGGGGTCAAAGGTGGCAAAATCACCGCCCTGGGTCAGCTTGGATCAGCGGAGGCGGGCCTGATTATTGACGCATCAGGTGATTTGGTCAGCCCGCCATTTGTTGACCCGCATTTTCATATGGATGCGACGCTGTCTTATGGTCTGCCCCGGATCAACGCCTCGGGCACGCTTTTGGAGGGCATCGGCCTTTGGGGCGAGCTTAAGCAAGTGATGACCCAAGACGAGGTCGTGGACCGTGCGCTGACCTATTGTGATTGGGCCGCGAGCATGGGGCTGTTGGCGATCCGCAGTCATGTCGATACCTGTGATGATCGGTTGTTGGGCGTCGAGGCGCTTCTTGAGGTGCGCAACCGGGTCAAAGACTACATTGATCTACAACTTGTGGCCTTCCCCCAAGATGGGTTTTACCGCGATCCGACCGCCCGCGAAAACACCCTGCGGGCTTTGGATATGGGGGTCGATGTCGTGGGCGGCGTCCCGCATTTCGAACGCACAATGGCAGATGGTGCGGCCTCTGTGAAAGAGCTGTGCGAAGTCGCGGCGGCGCGCGGTTTGCAGGTGGATATGCATTGCGACGAAACCGATGATCCACAATCGCGCCACATCGAAACCCTGGCCTTCGAGGCCCAACGTTTGGGCTTGCAAGGTCGGGTGACCGGGTCACATCTGACCTCGATGCATTCGATGGACAATTACTACGTGTCGAAACTTTTACCGCTGATTGCCGAGGCCCAGATCAACGTGATCCCGAACCCGCTGATCAATATCGTCTTGCAAGGTCGCCACGATACTTACCCCAAGCGCCGGGGCCTGACGCGCGTAAAAGAGATGCTGGCGCACGGGATCAACGTCGGTTGGGGGCAAGATTGCGTGCTTGATCCGTGGTACTCGCTTGGCACTGCCGACATGCTTGATGTTGCCTTTATGGGCCTGCACGTGGCACAAATGACCAGCCCTGCCGAGATGCAGACCTGCTTTGAAATGGTCACGACGCATAACGCCAAAACGATGGGTCTGAAGGATTACGGGCTGCAAATCGGGGCCAAAGCATCGATGGTGATCCTTGACGCAGCAAACCCAATCGAGGCGCTGCGACTGCGCGCCAGCAGGCTGTGTGTCATCGCGAACGGCCGTGTGATAAGTCAGACACCGCGCGCGGATGCAGCGATTTCAATCGCCGGGCGCCCCAAGATTTCGCGCAGACGGCATCTGGCTGGCAATGTCTAGTTGCGACTGAAGTAGGTCTGTCCTAATCGGATTTTTGCAAGCCTGTTACATTGGCGTGCAACATTGGCCTTCGCTTGAAAGGGAAATGCCGTGACCAAAAGTTGGGAAGAGCATCTGACGCAGCCAGTGGGAACACCGATCCCGCATCTTGCAACGCGCTTTGGGGCCGACGGGCGTTTTCTGCCCGAGCATGGCAATACAATCGTGGCGCAAGTGATCCCTGGGTCGCAAACCGAAGCCGCTTTGACCGCGTTGCGGGCCGGACTTATGGCCTTACCCTATGCGCATCACTTCGCGTTCACGGCCATTCCCAGCTATCATATGACCGTGTTCGAAGGCGTGACCGAAACCCGCCGCTTGGCCGACTTCTGGCCTTCCGGTCTTGACCCGCAAAGCGATATTGCAACGGTCACAACGCAGATGATGCAAAGGCTTGTGGGGTTCGCGGCACCACCACCATTGCGTGTTGCGGCGGTTGCTGTAACGCCCTCTGGCCTGGTTTTGGACGGTGCAAGGTCGCAAGACAGCGCAATTTTGCGAGATTGGCGCGACGCTTTATCCGCTAGCCTTGGCCTGCGCGCCCCGAACCATGACCAATACCGGTTTCACACGACGCTGGCGTATCTGCGAGAATGGCTTCCACCCGAGGCCGTGCCGCCCTACCGCATCGCCATGGCCAGACTGATGACAGGGTTTAGCGCAAAAGTGCCGGTGCTGGATCTGGAACGCCCTGCCTTTTGCACCTTCAACGACATGAACGCTTTCCCAGCCATCTTGCCGCTTTAGCCTGACCTGCGGCGGTCCGTTAAGCCAGATGGTGGGCTTGGGGTTCAGGAACGCTCGGATATCTATCTTGGCTGGCCCATGGTCTTTACGGACCCAAGACGAGAGCATGAAACACAAAGAATGCTCTCGTTAAATGGATTTGCCCGAGGCGACGGGGCTTTAGTCTTTCTGCGCCATTGCGTCCAGCTGATCGCGCAACCCTTCGAGCTGGTAGCCAAAGCGGGCAGGGATCGCGATCAGATCATCGGTGGGCACTTGACCTGCATGTGCCAGCGCCCAGACGATCGAAGATCGGTTCCCCGAAGCGCAATAGGCCAAAACCGGGCCGTTTGCGGCTTGAAGGGCTGCGGCTTGCACCTCGACGTTTTGCATCGTCATCATGCCGCCAATGATTGGGTTCACAATGAACTCCAATCCGGCAGCCTCGGCGGCGATACGCATTTCTTCGGTGTGCAAATAGTCAGGGATTTCGCCATCAGGACGATTATCGATGACCGCGCGAAAGCCCGCGGCTTTGATCTCGGCAAGATCCGAGGGGTCAATTTGCGGTGAAACGGCGTAGGTCGGGGTTAGGGGGCGGATATCCATCGTTAATCCTCACGCAGGCGTTGCAAAACGGTCAATCCGCTGTCGAAGCGGCGGTGCGGCAAGCATACCCGCTAGCATGGCAAGAAGAAAGAGCATCCCGCCCGCGCCGCCAAAGCTGAGTGACGCCATTGCGGGGCCGGGGCAAAGACCGGCCAACCCCCAGCCCATGCCAAACAAAACCGAACCAATCACCAGGTTATGACCCAGTTTCGGCTCTGGCGGCGATGGCAACATCGTGCCAAGCGCCGAGACGCGCCGCCGTGCGGCAACCCGCCAGGCGATTGTCATCGGCAAGATGGCGCCGCCCAAAACGAACGCCAATGTCGGGTCCCAATCGCCAAACACATCAAGCCAGCCCTGAACCTTGACCGTGTCGACCATCCCCGACACCAAAAGCCCGGCGCCAAACAGCCCACCAGCCAGAAATGCAAACAGATTGCGCTTCATCAGATCACTCCCAAAACATGGCGGAAAGTGACCATCATCAGCCCGCCTGCCAGCAAATAAAACACGGTCGCCACAATTCCGCGCAGCGACAGGCGCGAGATGCCGCAAACGCCGTGGCCCGAGGTGCAGCCGTTGGAAAGCCTGGTGCCCACACCGACCAAAAGCCCAGCGGCGATAACAACCGCGATATTGTCGGTGATATGGGTCGAAACATCCCCCCAAAGTGGTAACATCAATGCGGGGATCGCGATCAGACCGCCGATAAAGGCGATCCGTTCTGCGGCAGAGCTGCTACCCGAGCCGTCGACAAGCCCGCCAAGAATGCCCGAAGCCCCCATAATCCGGCCATTTACCAGCAGGTATAGCGCTGCGGCAGTACCGATCATCAGCCCCCCGATGAAACCTAAGATCCAATCTTGTTCCAGCATCATTTGTCCTATTTTTGAAGTTTTTGGCGGCTTTTAGCCAGCCATGAGTGAATTAATGTTCGATTTTGGAAAGTTTGATTCAGCCTCATAACCCGTTCAAAGGGTATTTCAGGTAGGTTTTTCCGTTCTCTTCTGCTTCGGGCATTTTGCCGGCCCGCATATTAATCTGCAGCGATGGGATAATCAGACGCGGCATTGCAAGCGTTGCATCACGGCTGTCGCGCATCGCGATAAACTCGGCTTTTGTTTTGCCATCCCCGATGTGAATATTGAGGGCTTTTTGTGCCCCGACTGTGGTTTCCCACGCAAACTCTGTGCGCCCGGGGGCTTTGTAGTCATGGCCGACAAAAATCCGCGTATCGTCGGGCAATGACAGAATCTTTTGGGTGGAATCAAACAACTGCGCCGATGATCCGCCGGGGAAATCACAGCGTGCCGTGCCAAAATCTGGCATGAACAGCGTGTCACCGACAAAGGCCGCATCGCCCAGCACATAGGTTATGCAAGCAGGCGTGTGACCGGGCGTGTGCATGACATCGCCGCGCATTTGCCCAATCATGAAGCTGTCGCCATCCTCGAACAAGCGGTCGAATTGCGAGCCGTCGCGCTGGAACTTCGTGCCCTCGTTGAATATTTTGCCGAACGTGTCTTGCACCATGGTGATGTGCTGACCGATCCCAATTTTTCCGCCTCTGCGTTCTTGAATATAGGGGGCTGCAGAAAGATGGTCTGCATGGACGTGGCTTTCCAAAATCCATTGCAGATCAAGATCTTCTGCCTCGATAAATGCGATGACAGCATCGGCTGACCTTGTGTCCGTGCGCCCCGACGCATACTCAAAATCCAAAACGGAATCCACCACCGCACAGGCACGGCCTTCAGGCTCGCGCACAACATAGGTCAGCGTATTGGTTGCCTCGTCAAAGAAAGCATGCACAACAGGTTTCATCGCCGATCTCCTTTAGGGTGACAGTTGCCATCAGATATAACATGCTTTTAACATATTGCAAGATTTGAATATGATAACGAACGACCCGCACTTGATCCGCTCGCATCGCTTTGATCCGAAAACTGGGATTGCAAAATTGCGTTTAAGACCTGCTAATATAACAATATCGCAGGCAAAGACCTGTAAAGGGGCGAAAATGGCAGACAGCATGACAGTCACCGTTCACCAAGAGATGCGAACAAACGTGTTGCTTTTGTGGATCGACAACCCTCCGGTTAACGCATTGGGGGCCGCGCTGCGCGCCGATTTGGCGCATGTTATCGCCCAAGCGGCCAAAGATGTGGCGGTTCAAGCCGTGGTGATCTTGGCAAAAGGCCGCATGTTTTCTGCCGGGGCGGATATTTCCGAATTTGGCAACACGCCAAGCGCGCCGCTGCTGCCCGCGCTTTGTGATGCGATTGAAGCCTGCCCAAAACCCGTGATTGCAGCCTTGCATGGCTCAACACTTGGCGGCGGGTTAGAACTGGCGCTGGCGGCCCATTACCGGATTGCGTTGGAGGGCACAAAGCTGGGCCTTCCAGAGGTTGGGCTTGGTATTTTACCCGGTGCAGGTGGCACGCAACGTTTGCCACGGCTGATCGGGGCCGAGGCGGCTTTGCAAATGATGCTGACGGGGCAGCCTGTTTCAGCGCGCGTGGCCTTGGCGTCGGGCCTTTTGGATCAGGTGACGACCGAGGATTTGACCTCCGCCGCGCTGGCCTTGGCACAGTCTGCGGTGCATCTGCCGATCCCTATGACCTGCGACCGTCGTTCCGGTTTTGGTGCGCCCATCGATTATGCAAAAGCGGTCGCGAAAGCGCGTAAATCGGCAATCGCGAACCCGCTTTCGGGACCTGCGCGGATTGTGGATTGTGTGGAGGCAGCCCAGCTTTTGCCTTTTGAGCAAGGTTTGGCGTTTGAACGTGCCGCCTTCAGCGATCTGGTCAAAACCCCACAGGCAGAGGCCCTACGCCATATGTTCTTCGCCGAGGGTCGCGCCGCCAAAATGCCTGCGGCCCAAGCAAATGCGCGCCCGATCAATTCCGTCACCGTGCTTGGTGCGGGCGAGGATGCGATCGAGCTGTCGCTTTTGTTGC
>JBLIGH010000155.1:0-7637 GCA_047636855.1 Pseudorhodobacter sp. | reverse complement strand
CGGGGCGTAGGTTGCCAACCAGCCAGACGACAACCGCGCTGATTGCTTTGCTCTGTGCTGCGGTTTCGATCGGGTTGATGATCTGGCTGGCCGCACAGGTCCCCGGAAAGTTCGGTGTGCTGGCTGTTTTGATCACGGTGCCAAGCGTTTGTGCGCTGTTCGGCGTGCTGAACGGTGTGTTGATCGTCTATGGCCGGCTGCAACCCTTCATCGTTACTTTGGCGATGATGGTCGGCGCGCTGGGGCTTGCACGCTTAATTGCAGGGCAAGATACGGCTGTCTACCCCGTCTATACCGGCACCAATGCGACCGAAAACTTCGAGGCCCTTCGGACCCTTCTGTGGGACGTTATCCCCGTTCCGGGCTTGTTTTTCCTATCTGTTCTGGCGGTTTTCTATGCCCTGACCCGGTTCACCACATTTGGCGCTTTCTTATTGGCAATTGGCGGCAATGAACAAGCCTCGCGGCTTGCCGGGATCAACGTTAACCGCACCAAGATTACGACTTACGCGATCTCTAGCGCGTTGGCGGGGCTTGCCGGTATTCTGTACGTCGCTCAGTTTCGGCAAGGCAAACCCGATGCGGGAATGGGCTTGGAACTTGACGCAATCGCCGCAGTCGTGATCGGCGGCACCAGCCTGATGGGTGGCAGAGGGACCGTTATCGGCACCATGGTCGGGGTGCTGATTTTTGGATTTCTGGGCAACATCTTGCAACTCAACAACATCGACAGCAATTCTCAGCTGGTCTTGAAGGGCGTGATCATTATTGCGGCCGTGCTGCTTCAGGAAGGTCAGCTGAGCGTGATCTTTTCAAAGCTCAGAAGGAATTGAGTCCGAAGAGGAGGAGGCTCTAGCCCCGGATTGTGGAAGGTCGCGAGGCTAGAGCGAACAAGAACGGGCACAAAAGTGCCGTCCATTGAACAAGGAGACTTGTTATGAACAGACGGAAATTTGGCAAGGGGCTTTCCCTTCTTTCTGCCGCTTTAATCGTTGGCTCGCCGATCAGCGCGCTGGCGCAGGACGCGAATTATACCATCGGCTTTTCACAGGTCACCACTGTCGAGCCATGGCGGGTGCAGTTCAACAAAGATCTGCGCGCCGAGGCGGCCTTGCATGACAATGTGACCCTGCTGATCGCCGATGCCAATGATCGGACAGAAGAGCAGGTCGCACAGGTTGAAAACTTCATCCAGCAAGGTGTCGACGCGATCCTGATTTCGCCAAAAGAGGCGGCGGGCCTGACCGGCGTGGTTGAAAAGGCGACTGACGCTGGCATCCCGGTCTTTGTGCTGGATCGCAACGTCGAGACTGACAAATTCGTACAATGGGTCGGCGGCGACAATGTTTTGATCGGTGAAGCCGCAGGGGCCTTTGCGCTTGAGGCGCTTGGTGGCGCTGGCAAGGCCAAAGGCACGATCGTCGAGATCTATGGCTGGCTGGGCATTCAGGCGACTTTTGACCGGTCGGACCCGGTTCATGCCGCCTTTGCCAACGAGCCGGGCGTTACATTCTTGCTGGACCGTCAGTCGGGCGATTGGAAGCAAGACCAAGCCTATGACATCATGGCAACGGCCCTGCGCAACTTTGAAGATATCTCTTTGGTCTACGGTCACAATGACCCAATGGCCTTTGGCGCTTATCTGGCGGCAAAGGATGCCGGTCGCGAAAAAGACATCCTCTTTGTCGGCGTTGATGGCTTGCCGGGTGAAGGCGTGAGTTGGGTGGCCAATGGCGAGTTGGCCGCAACCTTCCTGTACCCGACACCCGGGGCTGAAGGGCTGCGGCAAGCGCTGAAATTCCTTGGCGGTGAGAAGGTCGAAAAATCGGTTATTTTAGGCACCGAGACGATTACCAAAGCCAATGCGGATGAAATCCTTGTTCGCAACGGCTTAAAATGACGTGACCACAGATGGATCCAAACTAAAACGCTCCCATAGGGTTTGATCCATGGCGCAAGGGCTAATAGGAAGCCCTTGCGCCTTTTTCGGTATTGCGGGATCTAAAGACCATCACGCTGTTGACGTAGAAGAAGAGCTTAGAGTGCCCAATCAACTGACCAAGCTTCAGAAATACTCGGCCCCAGCGCTTGAAAAGGGCCTCGATATACTCGAGTTGCTTTCGCTTTCTGCCACCGAGATGTCCTTGTCGCAAATCGCAGCCGGGGTTGGCCGCTCTAAAAACGAGATCTTTCGCATGATGATTGTGCTGGAAGAACGCCAGTTCATCAGCCGCACCGCAGGCGATCAATATTCTCTTACCGATCGTCTTTCGGTTCTTGGCTCTAGCCGATCCAAACACAACCGGTTGGCCGAAGTTGCGATGCCTGTGTTGTCGGGACTATCCGAAAAGACCTCTTTTTCGTGCCACCTATCCGTTTTGCAAGATGACGTGGTACTGGTCGTCGCACAGGCAGAGGCCGCGAAAGGGTACTCTATTTCCGTGCAGGTCGGTCACCGTTGCCCTGTCGCCGAAAGCTCTGCCGGGGTCTGCATGCTGGCAGTTTCGCGCCAAGGCGGGCCCTCAACGCGCAGCGGGTCTGAGGATGACGACACTGCGCGCGCACTTACCGCGAACCCGCAATCCGACGCCGGATTGACCGATATGCCAAACCCAGAGCTGCCGGGCATCACCGAGCTATCGGCACCGATCATCGGCACAACGGGCGATGACGCGGTCGCGGCCATTACAATTCCCTTCATGACCGCAATGATCGCGGACAACCACAAAATCGCGATGCGAGCGGATCTGCTAGATGCCGCGCGGCTGATCCGGCAGCGCATCGCAATCCTTTTGCCGCAATTCTGAAGCGTTGAAGGGACTATGACTGCGTCTTGTCCCTGCGGTGAACACCGCTTTTTCGCCAGATAAATTGCTGCAATCACCGTTGCCGCAAGGCCGTCGTCGCGGCCCGCTTCTTGGTTTTCTCCGAAAACGCGGAAACGGGCGTCGAACAGAAAAAGGGTTAGAGCGCAGTTGGCGCCCTAACCCTTTGCAACGCGAAAGCCGTCCGAAGGACCCGCTATTGACGCCGCTTAGCCATTCATCCTGATGCGCGCATTGGTTGGGTCGAAGGGGCCGTCCTCGACCACGACCGCATCCCATTCTTGCAGCAACATTTTGATCTTCAGCTTGGTGCCAACCTCTGCCAGATCTGGCGTCACATAGCCCATACCGATCTGCTTGCCAAAGGCCACCGACCAACCGCCCGAGGTCAGGCGCCCAACCTTCTTGCCATCCACAAAGATCGCCTCTTTCCCCCAAGGATCGCAATCTGGTGGTCCGTCAATCAGCACCGTCACACATTTCACGCGGATACCGACATCCAGCATCGCCTGTTTGCCGCGGAAGTCTTTGGAAAGATCGATGAACCGGTCCAGCCCAGCCTCGGCTGGTGTCGCGTCGCGGCCCAGCTCGGTGCCAAAGGCGCGGTACGATTTTTCCTGCCGCAGCCAGTTTTGAGCCCGCGCGCCGACCAGTTTCATGCCATGCTTTTCACCGGCTGATAGCAGCAAATCCCAAAGGTAGCGGTTCATCTCGATTGGGTGATGCAGCTCCCAACCCAGCTCGCCCGTATAGGCCACGCGGATCGCGTTGACCGGGCACATGCCCAGTTCCAGCTTGCGCGCACTTAGCCAAGGGAAGCGCTTGTTCGACAGAACGGTATCTGGGTCGGCATCCTTGACGACCTCACGCAAAATCGCGCGCGAGGCTGGCCCCGCCAGCGCAAAGACGCCCCATTGTGTCGTGACATCATGCACCTCGACCGCAGCGCCGCCCATAGCGACGAAATCTTCGATCGATTTGCGCAGGTAATCTGCGTCATAAGCCGTCCAGGCCCCGGCAGAGACCAGATAATAATTGTCCGGCCCGTTGCGCACGATGGTGTATTCGGTCCGCGTCGTGCCGGTATCGGTCAGCGCATAGGTCAGATTGATCCGGCCCACGGCTGGCAACTTGTTACAGGTAAACCAATCCAGAAAAGCCGTCGCCCCCACCCCGCGCACGATGTGCTTGGTAAAGGCCGATGCATCAATAAGCCCTGCGGTTTCGCGCACTGCTTCTGCCTCGGCGCGGGCAAAGTCCCACCAAGCCCCACGCCGGAACGAGCGTGAATTATGGTCGAAATCCGCAGGTGCGCCGACCGGGCCATAGTAGTTCGGGCGCTCCCAGCCATTGACTTGACCCATCTGCGCGCCAAGCGCGATTTGCTTGTCATAAACCGGGGTTGTGCGCAGCGGGCGGCAGGCTTCACGCTCTTCATCCGGGTGGTGCAGGACGAAAACGTGATCGTAGCATTCCTCGTTTTTGCGCGCGGCATACTCGGTGGTCATCCACGATCCGTAACGACGTGGATCAAGCGAGGCCATGTCAATTTCCGCCTCGCCCTGCGTCATCAGCTGCGCAAGGTAATAACCCGTCCCGCCAGCCGCCGTGATGCCAAAGCTAAAGCCTTCCGCGATCCACATATTCCGCAAACCGGGGACCGGGCCGACCAAGGGGTTGCCATCCGGTGTGTAGCAAATCGGACCGTTGAAATCGTCTTTCAAACCAACGGTTTCCGAAGATGGCAAGCGGTGCAGCATCGACATATATTCGGCTTCGATCCGCTCCAGATCCAGCGGGAACAGATCGGCGCGGAAACTGTCAGGCACAGCATATTCAAACCGCGCCGGCGCGCCTTTTTCATAGGGCCCGAGTATCCAGCCGCCGCGTTCCTCGCGCACATACCATTTGGCATCGGCATCGCGCAAAACGGGGTGCTCAGGGTTGTTCTTGCGGTATTCGACCAACATCGGGTCGGGCTCGGTCACGATGAACTGATGCTCTACCGGGATCGCTGGGATCTTCACGCCCAGCAGCCCTGCCGTGCGTTGCGCGTGGTTGCCCGTCGCGGTGACCACATGTTCAGCGATGATCTCAAACGTCTCGTCCGAGGCAACCAGATTGCCGCCCTGCTCTACCATCCGCGTGCACGATACCACCCATTCCGAGCCGGTCCAGCGATAGCCGTCGACCTGCACCTTGCGCTCGATCGTGGCGCCGTGCATCCGGGCCCCTTTCGCCATGGCCTGCGTGACATCGGCCGGGTTGATATAGCCGTCTTGCGGGTGAAACACCGCACCCACCAAGTCGTCGGTGCGCAGCAAAGGCCAGCGCTCTTTTATCTGCGCAGGCGTCAGAAATTCATGATAAACATCCGCCGACTCCGCGACCGCGGAATAAAGCATATACTCATCCATCCGCGCCGCAGTCTGCGCCATGCGCAAATTGCCGACCACGGCGAACCCGGCATTCAACCCCGTCTCGGCCTCCAGCGATTTGTAGAAATCGACCGAGTATTTGTGGATATGGGTCGTGGCATAAGACATGTTGAACAAAGGCAACAAGCCTGCAGCATGCCAGGTCGAGCCAGAGGTCAGCTCATCGCGCTCCACCAACATCGTGTCCCAACCGGCTTTTGCAAGGTGATAGGCAATGCCATTGCCGACGGCACCG
This sequence comes from Pseudorhodobacter sp., assembly GCA_047636855.1. Taxonomy (GTDB): domain Bacteria; phylum Pseudomonadota; class Alphaproteobacteria; order Rhodobacterales; family Rhodobacteraceae; genus Pseudorhodobacter. Next base: position 2,139 of record JBLIGH010000155.1, on the reverse strand, counting down.
CCGCCAACGACCAAAGCTTTGACATGGGTTTTCATGGTGCGACTCCTCAAGCCGAAAAGAATTGCCCCATACATGACCGATTGCGCAGAACGCGGGCAATATCACCCGACATTTGACAGCCGAAAACGACATCGCCGAAACCGCTCAATGCCTTTGGCTTCTTTCTGGCCTAAATATCCAATTCGGCCCCCACCATCCGCCCCTTAGAAACCGCGGAATGTCGCTCGCAGTCCATGGCAATGCCGCTCAAGGGGCCTCAATGGCCCCGCAGGGCGGCCCCGGCCCCATTGCAATTTGCCCAGACCACCTTGCCCTTGCCCACCTCCCCGCTATAGTGCCTGCCTTCTACAATAGGAGGGCAGAATGGCCGTAGACGTGGGAATCATCATGGGCAGCCAGTCCGACTGGCCAACCTTGAAAGAAGCAGCGGTTCTGCTGGACGAATTGGGCATCTCTTACGAGGCGAAAATCGTCTCTGCCCACCGCACCCCGGACCGGCTTTGGACCTATGGCAAGACAGCTGTGGACCGGGGTTTGAAAGTGATCATCGCAGGTGCCGGTGGCGCTGCACATCTGCCTGGAATGATGGCATCAAAAACCCGCCTGCCCGTTATCGGCGTGCCGATCCAGACCCGTGCCCTATCTGGGATCGACAGCCTCTATTCGATCGTGCAAATGCCCAAAGGCTTTCCCGTCGCCACCATGGCGATCGGCGCGGCCGGGGCGGCCAATGCAGGCCTGATGGCCGCAGCCATCCTCGCATTGCAAGACCCAGCCCTCGCGGCTCGCCTCGACGCATGGCGCGACGCTCTGACAGCCTCCATCCCACAAGAGCCGCAAGATGACTAAGACCCTCGCCCCCGGCGCAACAACCATTGGCATTCTGGGCGGTGGCCAATTGGGCCGCATGCTCAGTGTCGCAGCCTCACGCCTCGGCTACAAAACCCATATCTACGAGCCGGGGTCCAATCCACCTGCCGCAGACGTCGCCCACAGCGTAACGACTGCAAACTATGATGACAGCACCGCCCTTACGGCTTTTGCCGAAAGCGTGGACGTCATCACTTACGAATTTGAAAACATCCCAACCACGGCCCTCGATCTGCTGGAAGCCCTGCGCCCGATCCACCCCAATCGCCGGGCTTTAAGCATAAGCCAGGACCGGATTGCCGAGAAAGACTTTCTGACCAGCCTTGGCTTGACCACTGCGCCTTATGCCCGTGTGATCACGCCCGACGAGCTGCAGGCAGCACTTGGCAAGATAGGCACCCCCGCCATCTTGAAAACCACCCGGCTTGGCTATGACGGTAAAGGCCAGGCGCGGATCATGTCCCCCGAAGACGCGGTGCAAGCCCTCGCCTCGATGCAGGGTGCAGAGGCAGTTCTTGAGGGGTTCATCAACTTTAGCCATGAGGTTTCCGTGATCGCCGCGCGCGGCCAAGATGGTTCAGTTTCCGCCTATGATCCTGGTGAAAATGTCCATCGCAACGGCATCTTGCACACAACCACGATCCCCGCGAAACTCTCGCCAAGTCAGCGCACTGACGCCGTGCTGATCGCCGCCCGCATCCTGAACGCGCTGGACTATGTTGGTGTGATGGGGGTGGAGCTTTTTGTGACGCCTCAAGGCCTGATCGTGAATGAAATCGCGCCACGCGTGCACAATTCTGGGCATTGGACGCAAAATGGCTGCGCCGTCGACCAGTTCGAGCAACATATCCGCGCGGTGGCAGGCCTGCCTCTAGGCGACGGCACACGCCATGCCGACGTCGTGATGGAAAACCTGATCGGGGATGACATCGCGCGCATTCCAGCGCTTTTGACCGAAAAAAACACTGCGCTGCACCTTTACGGCAAGCCCGAAACACGCCCCGGCCGTAAAATGGGCCATATCAACCGCATAACACGCGGGATCAGCTAGCCACCACGCAAGACACAAAAGCCACCCTCGGGGGCATCGAGCCCCCTCATGCGGCATTGCCATGGCAAATATGACCCGCGTACATCAGATATTCCCCAGTTTCTCATAGGCCTAAAAATCCCCACTGGAAGCGCCCAGAGCTGTTTCCCGCAAGGGAAAAAAGCGAGGCAAAAACAAAGCCCCGAAGGGGTTCAATTTAACAAGAAAAACAACGGTGC
>JBLIGH010000154.1:0-7642 GCA_047636855.1 Pseudorhodobacter sp. | reverse complement strand
CGATCGCTTCGAGGAGCACATCTTTTCGCTCTAGTTTGGCAAGGATCTCGACCATCGCCAGAACACCCTTGTCCCAAGTCATCCGCCCCACAAAGATAAGCCGCGGCGGAACAAATTGACGGATTTCGGCAGAAGCCGTTTGGTAGGGTTCAAGATCGAAGCCATAAGGAATAAACTCGGTCCGTGGCGCCGATTTCCACGATATTTTTGCCAATGTGTTCGCAAGAGCTGGCGAATTACAGACCACCCGATCAGCCCGTATCAGGCAATCGCGATACTTTTGCCGAAACATCGACCAGAGTGCCGCCGTGGGTTTTGCAAGAAGCGGTACAAGCTTTGGCATCCGTCGTTCCAACTGATGCGATAAAAGCGGATAGGTTCCCTCGTGACAAATCGCAGGAATCTGACCCGCAAACCGACTGAACTTCAAAAAGCCCCAAATGGCTGTGCCCCGGCCAATCACTATGTCAAAAGGGCTCGCTTCATGTATCTTGTCAAAGCAAGCGGCACTTTCGCGCCAGAACTTTTCATCAACCTCACCGGTCGATGTGCCCGAAAGATAGCGAACCGCAGCCGTGTCTTCAGAAAAAACACCGCTGTTCCCATCCGGCAATGACGTGGTTAGCGCCGTAACCTCGTGGCCAATCGCGGCGAATGTACGGATCAGCAGAACCGGCGGGGTGACATAATAGGCCCGATGTTGTGTCATCGTACGCGAAAAAAGACATATCCGCATTCTTGCTTCTCCTTATCGGCTCACATTATCAGTGCCGCAGATGATGTACTACCCAAAGACCAGCCTCGTCAGTACCCGATTGTCGCGGCGATTACCGGCAAAGCAAAAACCTGCCTGCCCGGCTGGATATTGGCGGCGGCCAACACCACGCCAAGCGCGCAGCGTACCGCGCGTTTGACAAAGCTTGCGGTTGGCTTTTCCAAGCTCGGGTTAGACCGGAGGATCAATAATATCTTTCACCTCTATAGATTATAATAATTTGCAACTATTCGGTTTTGACCCCTATGGTTCGCTGAACTTAGGGACATTTTCATGCATAAATCAGCGATCCGTCTTGGTGTGGATATTGGCGGAACCTTCACCGATGTTGTTCTGGAAAAGAGCGGTCAGACCTTTTCGGCGAAGGTTTTGACGACCTATGCAGCCCCTGAAAGCGCAATTATCGAAGGTATGCATCAGGTTTGCGCCAAGGCGGGTGTCGCACCGGGGGCGATTGGTCAGATCATTCATGGCACGACCCTTGCGACCAATGCCTTGATCGAGCGACGCGGCGCTAAAACGGCGCTGATCACTACGCAAGGGTTCCGCGACGTGATCGAGATGCGAACCGAAAGCCGGTTTGAGCAATATGATCTGAACCTCAACCTGCCTGAACCGCTGCTGCCACGCCAACGCCGCTATACCGTGACGGAACGGGTGGATGCGCGCGGCGAGGTTTTGATCCCGCTTGACCGCGCCGAAGTGGAAACCGTGGTCGACGAGATGGCGCAAGCGGGCTACGCCAGTGTGGCCATAGGCTTGATGCATTCCTACCTGAACGACACGCACGAGCGGATGGTCCGCGATGTGGTGGCTGAAAGGATGCCCGATGTGATGGTGTCAATCTCGTCCGAGGTTTCGCCACAGATGCGCGAATATGAGCGGTTCAATACGGTTGTGGCGAACGCCTATATCAAACCCTTGATGAAATCTTATTTGGGCCGTCTTGCGGGGCGGTTGCGCGCGGAAGGTGTCGATTGCAACATCTTCTTGATGCATTCGGGCGGCGGGATAATCTCGATCGAAAGTGCCGCTGAATTTCCGGTGCGATTGGTGGAATCCGGTCCGGCAGGGGGGGCGGTTTTTGCAGCTCATATCGCCGCGCGCTACGGGTTGGACAAGGTGCTGTCCTTCGACATGGGCGGGACCACCGCCAAGATTTGCCTGATCAAAAACCAAACGCCCAAGACCAGCCGGGTGTTTGAGGTGGCGCGGACATACCGCTTCAAAAAAGGCTCGGGCATGCCAATCTCGATCCCGGTGATTGATATGGTCGAGATTGGCGCGGGCGGCGGTTCGCTTGCGCATGTGGATTCGATGCGTCAGATCCGGGTTGGCCCGGAAAGCGCGGGATCAGAGCCGGGACCGGCCTGCTACGGGCGCGGTGGCACCAAGCCTGCGGTCACCGATGCCGATCTGGTTTTGGGCAAGCTTGACCCGGATAATTTTGCCGGCGGCTCGTTCAAACTGGACAGCAAAAGCGCCGAAGATGCCTTGCGCACCGTCTTGGGCGAGGTGCTGGATATGGATGCGGCCACTGCGGCTTTTGGGCTGGCCGAAATGGTGGATGAAAACATGGCCAATGCCGCGCGGGTTCACGCGGTCGAGAATGGCGAGGATCTGTCGGACTACACCATGATTGCCTTTGGTGGCGCAGCGCCGCTGCATGCCGGGCGCCTTTGCGAAAAGCTGGGCGTCAGTCGCTTGCTGGTGCCACCCGGCGCAGGGGTGGGTTCGGCCATCGGCTTCTTGCGCGCGCCGTACAGCTTTGAGGCGAACCGCTCGGCCTATATGAAGCTTTCGAATTTCGACGGGGCGAAGATCAAGACCTTGCTGGACGATTTGCAACGCGAGGCTGCGGGTTTTGTGCGCAATTGCGATGCCGAAGCTATGATTTTGTCAGAGTATAAGGCCTATATGCGTTATACTGGGCAGGGCTGGGAAATCCCAATCGTGTTGAGCGCTGAACAAGCCGCCAACCCCGATGCGGCCCGTTTCCAGCAGTTGTTTGAACATGATTACACCAAGCTGTTTGGGCGCGTGGTGGCGGGTTTGGATATCGAGATTACGGTCTGGTCCGTCAATGCAACGACCCCACCAGAAACGGTGGCGCGCGTGGCGGTTGCAACGGCACAGGGTGCGGCGTCGGTCAGCGCAAAGCGGCCGATCTTTGACCCCGCACAGGCGGCCTTTCTGCAAAGCGCCATTGTGTTGCGCGATGCGATGGGTGTGGGCCAGCAGGTCACCGGCCCCGCCGCGATCACCGAGGATGAAACGACCATCATCATCCCCGCCAGCCGCAAGGCCATCCGCCAGCCTGACGGCTGCATCGACGTGACCGTGAAGGGGTAAGCCAATGGCAAAAGAACATTCAACCGTCGCCTATCAGGTCATGTGGAACCGGCTGATCTCGGTCGTCGAGGAACAAGCGCAAGCGCTGGTGCGCACCGCTTTTTCGACCTCGGTGCGTGAGGCGGGCGATTTGTCGGCGGGCGTCTATGACACCCATGGCCAGATGCTGGCACAGGCGGTTACCGGCACCCCCGGCCATGTCAACGCGATGGCCGATGCGGTGGCGCATTTTATTCGGCGTATCGGGCGGCAGAACATCGTCCAAGGCGACGTATACATCACCAACGACCCGTGGGAGGGCACCGGCCATCTGCACGACATCACCATGGTCACACCGTCGTTCCACAAGGGCATGTTGGTCGGCTTTTTCGCCTGCACCGCGCATGTCGTCGACATTGGCGGGCGCGGCTTTGGCGGCGACGCGGCCAGCGTCTACGAGGAAGGCCTGTACATCCCGATCATGAAGTTTGCCGCCGGGGGCGAGGTCGACGAAACCCTTGTGCGCATCATCCGAGGCAACGTGCGCGAACCGGATCAACTGATCGGCGACATCTATGCGCTGACCAGTTGCAACGAGATCGGCCACCGTCGTTTGATCGATATGATGTTGGAATTTGACCTCGACACGCTGGACGAGATTGCGACATTCATCCTCGACAACTCGCGCCGCGCCACCTTGGAACGGATCGCCGCCTTGCCCCGCGAGACCGCGACAGGCGAGATGACGGTTGATGGCTTTAGCGCGCCGATCACCTTGAAGGTGAAGCTGACGATTATGGAAGATCGGATTATCTCAGACTTTGAAGGCTCGTCCGGGCTGGACCGTAAGGGCATCAACTGCCCGCTGGTCTATGCCAAAGCCTATGCTTGCTATGCGCTGAAATGCGCCATCGCGCCCGAAATCCCGAACAACGCGGCCTCTTTGGCACCGTTCGAGATCCGGGCGCCCGAAAACTCTATCGTGAATGCGCTGCACCCGGCCCCGGTGGCGCTGCGCCATATCGTGGGACATTTCGTGCCCGACACGGTTTATGCCGCACTCGACAAGATCCTGCCCGGTGTTGTGCCTGCCGAAGGTGCGGGGTGTCTGTGCAATTTTCAGGTCAGTTTGCGCCCCCGAACGGATGCACCCGCCCCTGCCGATGCAGTCCGCTCCGAGGTGCTAACGTTCAACTCGGGCGGTGCTGGCGCGCGGCCTGAACATGACGGACTGAATGCGACGGCCTTCCCCTCGGGGGTTATGACCATGCCGGTCGAGGCCACAGAACACGCCGGACCCGTGATCATCTGGCGCAAAGAGCTGCGGCCCGATTCCGGCGGCGCGGGCAAACAGCGCGGCGGTCTGGGCCAATATATGGAGGTGGGGGCGCGCGCGGGGCACGAATTCGACTTTCAGGCGATGTTCGACCGGGTTGACCACCCTGCCCGCGGTCGGCGTGGCGGCGGGTCGGGCGCGGCGACAACCATTGCGCGCGACGACGGCACCAAAATGAACGGCAAGGGCAAACAATTCGTGCCACATGGCCAACGGGTGATGATGGCCTTTCCCGGCGGTGCAGGCTATGGCAATCCCGCCGACCGCCCGGTGGCTTCGGTCAAACGCGACCTTGCGCGCGGCTATATCTCGGCGCAAACCGCAGCGACGGAGTACGGCCTTTGCGCGGCAGAGATTGCCGAAGTTGAAGCGGCAACCCGCAAAGGCGAGGCATTGTGATGAGCAAAATCCAAACCCCGGCCCATAGCAGCTATGATATTGTCATCGTTGGGGGGGCCATGATGGGGGCCTCGACCGCCTGGTTCTTGTCGGATGACAAAACCTTCGATGGGCGCGTTTTGGTGATCGAGAGGGATACCAGCTATAAAAACGCCTCGACCATGCATTCCAATTCCTGCATGCGGCAGCAGTTTTCGACCGAATTGAATGTGCGCATCTCGCAATTTGCAGCCGACTTTGTCACCAATCTGCGCAGCTATATGGGCAACGACGCCCGCGTGCCCGCATTGAAAATTCAAAACTTCGGTTACCTGTATTTGGCCGACACCGAAGGCTTTGCCGATGTCTTACGCCAGAACCACGCCACACAGATCGCTTGCGGCGCGGGAACCAAACTGATGACCCGGGACCAGATTGCGCAGGCCTTCCCCTTCTACCAACTTGACGACATCATCTTGGGCAGCCTGAACACCGTCGACGAGGGATATTGGGACAGCATCACCGTTTTTGACTGGTGGCGCAGATCCGCGAAAGAGCGTGGGGTCGAGACCGTCCAGAACGAAGTCGTCGCCATGACCCGCAATGCCGCAGGCACGAAGGTGGTGTCCGTGACGCTGAAATCTGGCGAAGTGATCGCTTGTGGTCAGGTCCTCAACGCCTCTGGCCCGCGCGGGGTCGAGACCAGCCGGATGGTGGGGGTCGAAATCCCGGTAGAGCCGCGCAAGCGTTTCACATGGATTTTCAAGGCAGAACAATCGCTTGATCGGCCTTTGCCGCTGACCATCGACCCTTCGGGCATCCACGTACGCCAAGAAGGCACGGATTATTATCAGGCTGGTGGCCACACAGATTTGGACCCTGCCGTCGCCTATGATGATTTCGCCATGGACCAAGCACTGTGGCAAGACCATGTCTGGCCGTTGCTTGCCACGCGCATTCCGCAGTTTGAAGCGATCAAAATCACCAATGAATGGGCAGGCCATTACGCCTATAATACTTTCGATCATAACGCGATCATGGGGCCGCATCCTGAGGTGGGGAATTTCTTTTTCCTCAACGGGTTTTCGGGCCACGGCTTGCAGCAATCGCCCGCAATGGGGCGCGGCACAGCAGAGTTCATGGTGCATGGCGCCTACAAAGCGCTGGATATGACCGAATTCCATTTCGACCGGATCAAGCGCAACAAGCCGATCATCGAAAAGGCGATCATCTGATGCAAATGGCGACGCAAACCCGCTATCCGCCAACCCATAACACGGTTGCTTTACGTCAAGCGATCATCACCAAACTCGCTCGCGAAAATGACCTGAGCGATGGTCTGGACGAGGTGATCGTGTCGAACGGGGCCAAGCAAGTATTGTTCAACGCGATGATGGCAACGCTGGACGACGGCGACGAGGTTTTGCTTTGTGCGCCGTATTTTGGCCGGCACAAAGATATCGTGCTGATCCTTGGCGGCAGGCCGGTTACGCTGCCCTGTCCCGCCTCTGATGGGGTTCACCTGAAGCCAGGGGCCATTGCCGCCGTTCCCGGCAGCGCCTGCGAACTGGAACCGTTTTTTCGCATCTCGACTGCCGCCTCCGAGGCGGTTCTGACCACAGAAATGGAGCGTTTGGCAAAAGCCGTCGCTGCCCTGAAGAAAGGCTAACCCTATGAAAAAGATCGTCCTGACCGGTGCCGCTGGCCGCCTTGGCTCTTATCTGCGCGACCCTTTGACCAAGATGTGTGACGCGTTGGTCTCGACCGATATTGTGGATGATATCGGCAAGCTTTACCCTGGCGAGACTTATGCCAAGGGCGACCTGGCCAGCTTTGATGACATGATGCGGGTTCTGGAAGGGGCCGATATGGTCGTCCATATGGGCGCTTTTGTCGACGAAGGCCCGTTCGAGAAGCTGCTGGGTCCGAATTTCATCGGGGCCTATAATATCTGGGAGGCCGCCTACCGCCACGGGTTGCGCCGCGTGGTTTACGCAAGTTCAATCCACGCGGTCGGGATGTATCCGAAAACCGAGTTTATCGGCACCGATGTGCGCCACCGTCCCGACACTTTCTACGGGCTGGCCAAGTGCTTTGCCGAGGATCTGGGGTCAATGTATTGGGACAAGCGCGGGCTGGAAAGCGTGCATATGCGCATTCTGTCTTGCGCCCAGGTCAACAATGCGCGGGCTTTGGGGTCGTGGCTGTCCTATGATGATCTGATCCAACTTGTGCAGCGCTGCATTGACACGCCGGTCACCGGGTTTTCGGTGGTTTACGGCGTTTCCAACAATGACCGCGCACCGGTGGACAATTCAAGTGCCAGCTTTTTGGGCTTTCGCCCCAAGGATAACGCGGAACAATTCGCCGCGCAGGTTTTGGCCGAGACGGGTCCGATGGACGCCCAAGACCCCGGCCATATGTGCCATGGCGGGCCCTTTGCAAAAGTCGATCTGGGCAATAGCGGCCTTGCCACAATGAACATCGTCAACGACGCAAAAAAAGCCTGAAGGCCGCGCGCCCGAATCGCCGCCCCGATCACCACAGCCGCCAGCGGCATCGGGGCGGCTGATGGATTTCGGGTCGGCCTTCGGTTTGCGCACGCCGGCGGGGCCTAAATCGCTGGGCAAGCCATCCGCATCGACGACCGCGCGCTGCGGTCTTGATGATCAATTGCCTACACACAGATCTGGGACAGCTAAACATGTGGCGTTGCGGCGCTGCCCTTAAGGCTAAACTCTGCCGCGCATTCCGCTGCGATTTCTGCGGCGCGCTGCACAAAATGGGCCGATTTTTCCAAATGGAACCGCGCGGTAAATCGC
>JBLIGH010000153.1:0-7689 GCA_047636855.1 Pseudorhodobacter sp. | reverse complement strand
GCTGGCAACCGATCTGTTGGTGACGCCTTCGGTTTCGATCCTGAATAAAGATGCCGAAACGCTTGGGGTCACATTGGCGCAGACGCTGGGCCATATGGCACGTGCGATCAATGTGATGAAGCTGGGCGCGGCGGTGGGCGAAGGGGGGGGGATGCAGGTGGGCGTTGATTTGCTGACGCGCAGCCCGTCGAACAAAACCCTTCGCGGCCTGTCTACGACCGAAGTCCCTCGGCTGATCCCAGATGATGAAGTGCATGTCGAGGTTCAGAATGACAATGACTACCCCGTTGATCTGAATGTGCTTTATGTCGGATCCGATTATTCGATCAGCCATATGTTTGCCGGACGGATGCAACCGGGTGATACGCTGAAAAAGGGTCTTTTGCGGATTACGGACGAGGCGTTTGGCCGCGACCGGGTTGTGATGGTAATGACCCCGGCAAAGTCACAAACAGCGGTGGAAAATCTGGGGTTTCTGGCACAAGACGCGGTAGAGTTGACCCGCGACACGACGAAGCGCGGCAAAACCGGGCTTGCGGGCGCGCTGATGGAAGCCGGGTTCGGCGAGACGACGCGCGCAGCGTCCGCTTTGATCGACGAGGAGGCGGAAGCAGGTCCGGCCCCAATGATCTTGCAATTCGAGATCGACACGGTGCCAGGAACCTGAATTCAGGGCCGGGAACCAAGGCCGGGGAACATTGGCGGGAACGGCGCGGTTTTTCGCAAAAACCGGTTCGCTCCCGCCAGTTCGTGTCACGGCGCAGAAAGAGATTGCGCAAAGCGCATCAGGTTGATCGCCTCGGCGCGATAGCCAAATTCATCCGCACCCCGGCCCTGCAAAGCCAAGGCAATCGCCTCGTCCCAACCCCAATCGCCGAGATATTTTGCGCGGGTCAGCAATTGACCAAACCCGGCAATCGCTGTGGCAAAGCGGGCGTCCTCGTCTGGCGCATCATCACTTGCGACAATCGGGGCTTCGATTAAGGCCGAGGTGCTTTCACCCGGCGCTTTGTAACGCAGGCGCAAAAAGCCAAGTTCTGCGCTGTCTTTGGGCACGGTGTCAGTGCCGTAGCGCAGCGGGTTATTTGCAAGGGCAGGACTGTTGGGCGCGGTCACCTCGTAGATCGCGGTCACCGAATGCCCCGCGCCAATCTCGCCTGCATCGACCTTGTCATTGTTGAAATCCTCGCGGGCCAGCGCGCGGGTTTCATAGCCGATCAACCGATATTCCGCGACTTGGGCCGGGTTCCATTCGACCTGAATTTTCACATCATCGGCGATGGGAAACAAGGTTCCAGACAGCTGATCGACCAGCACTTTGCGCGCCTCTTGCAAGGTGTCGATATAGGCGGCCATGCCATTGCCCGATTGGGCCAGCGCTTGCATCGTCGCATCGTCCAGATTGCCGCGCCCAAAGCCAAGCACCGATAGGTAGGTGCCCGTTTTGCGCTTTTTCTCGACATATTTTTCCAAGCCATCCGGGTCGGAAACCCCGACGTTGAAATCACCGTCGGTGGCCAGCAACACCCGAGATACCTCGCCCGCAGCGGTCATCTTTTCCGCAATGCGGTAGGCCAGTTCCAAGCCTTCGGCCCCGGAGGTGGCACCGCCCGCCTCTAGCCGGTCCAGCGCGGCCAAAATCGCTGTGGCATTTTCTGCCTTGGTGGGCGGCAAAACCTCGCCCGCCGATCCCGCATAGGCGACGATGGCAACCTCATCCTCGGGTCGCAGTTGCGGCAGCAGCAAGCGCAAAGATTGCTTCAGCAGCGGCAATTTGTTGGCGTTTTGCATAGAGCCGGAAGTGTCGATCAAAAAGACGAGGTTCAGGGCTGGGCGATCTTCGATTACGGGCAGCCGACCTTGCAAGCCAATCCGCACCAGGCGGGTGTCGGCGTTCCAAGGGGTAGGCATCACGGTCACGCTGGATTGGAACGGTGCCTCGCCCGGTTTAGGCGCGCCGTAATCATAGGGGAAGTAGTTGATCATCTCTTCGATCCGCACAGCCTCGGGCGGTGGCAGATAACCGGACATCAGCGAGTCGCGGATGATGGCATAGCTGGCGGTATCGACATCGACAGAGAAGGTCGAGACCGGCTGTTCTGCCGTCACCTTGATTGGGTTTTGGTCTGCGTTTGCAAAGGCTTCGGTATTGGGCTCGGGCAGCATGGCTTGGTCTGTGACCGACGGGGCAGGGGCAGCGGCGAAGGCGGGTGCCGTGGCTTGCATCCGCGTTCCCGATTGCTGCGGGCTGGTGGTGGTGGCGATGTTGCCAGAAACCATGTCAGAGGCGGCCTCTGCGTCAGGCGCTACCGCGACCCGCGCGCGCTTTGCTTCGGGCTGCGTTTTAAGTGCGGAGGGTGTGGTTTCTTCGCGCTCCAGTGCTTGCGGTACGGGTTCTTGTGCCACCGAAGTTTCAGACAACGTGCCGATTGCATCGTTTTCCACAACAACGGGTTGCGGCACCAACACCGCATCGGGGCGTTGGGTGGCCAGAGGCAGCACCACGATAAGGCCGATGCACAAAGCGGCGGCAGAGGTGGTGGCGGTCAGGATCGGGCGGGCGGTGAGTTTGGAAAGCATGAGACGTACTCCTGTCAGAAACCCCGCCTTTTTTGGGCGGTCCTGATTGGGACGCGCCTCGACCCCGGTTCCTTGGTGAAGACGGTCAAAATTTTGCATCGCCAGCGCCATGGCCGCCGCTTTGGCATCCGTATCCGGGGTCGGGGCTTGGCGCATCGCGGCGCGGAGTTTGTCAAAGTCGTCGCTCATATCCGGGCCTCCTCGGCCGCTATCACGCGCAGGCGTTTTTTCACTTCGGCCATTCGCCAGGCGATGGTGCCTTCTGACAGGCCCAGTACTGATGCGGCCTCGGCTTGTGTCAATTCTTCGCCGAATATCAGCGCCACTGTATCGCGCAATTCGGGGGGCAGGCGGGTCATGGCAAGGCTGAGCCAATCTGCCGCCTCGGCCGCCTCGGCCATCTCGGCTTGACGGTTGATCTCCCAATCGCCCCAGCCTGCACTGGCGCGTGATTGGGTGGCTTGGCGGCGGCGGCGGTCATGGGCTGCATTGACACAGACGCGGTAAAGCCAAGTGGTAAAGCGCGCCTCGCCGCGCCAGGCCGCCAGTTTGGCGGGAAGGGCGGCACAGATATCTTGTGTCAGATCTTCGGCCTCGGATTTTTGCCCGGTCAAGCGCCAGCACAGGCCGAAAACCCGGTCGTAATGCCGTGCCAACAGCGCCGCAAAAGCAGTGCGGTCACCGCGCGCTGCGGCATGGGCGAGGTCTGCGTCATCGGTTTCCATCAACATCACGATAGGTGAGACGCATCCGAAAGTGCAATCCTTGGCAGCGGGTTGGATTATTTTTGCAAAGGTGGCGGGATTTCTGTCAGGGCTGGACTTTGCATCTTTGACAGCGGCGCGCTGCCCCAGACCGAGACGTAAAGCTCGGGGACGCCATCGGCGGCCAGATGTTCGGGTGTAAGCCCGACAATCCGAACGCGCAACGCGTCGCCCTTGCGCAGCGCAGCCGTTAGGGTCTCGCTGACCTGCGCGCCAAGATAGCCGAGCTGGCGCAATTTCCGTCTTGACCAAAACAGCAACGGGCGTTGCGTGATGGCATAGACCATGACCTGACCATCCTCGGCCAGATGCAGCTCTGCCTTGTCCCCCATGGACAAGCCAGAGGATGCAACGGCAAGGCGCAGGCCGGTTACTTGTGCTTTGGGGATCAAAGGTTGAATGATGTCCTGCACCGGGGGGTTACCCATTTTTTGTGATGCGCTTTCTGGGGCGCTTTGGCACATCATGGCGGCAAAGCAGGCGGGTTGCGCAAGGCCAAAAGCGGGCGGCAAGTACGAACCAGCCAACTACCGCCGACACGGAAACGTCAGATCAGCGAAGCTTGGCGCAAAGGGGTCGCGCCCTGACGGGGCCGCGGATCAAGCGAGCTTCGGCGCGTTTTGGGCCGCGGCCTCGCGCAATTTTGCGCTGACGCTGGGGTCGACGCCCAATGCGTTTTCAATCACATGCAGCAAATCATCCTCGGCCTGATCCTCGTACCCGTCCGCAAAGACCACTTGCCAAAGGGCCGCAACCATCGCTTCACGGTCCGCGATGTCAACGACTTCGCCGAACACCTCGATGATTTCAGCGGTTACAGGCATCGCCTTTTCCAGCTTTTCACATTGCGCGCGTAGCTTTGCAGCTTGCAACTTGTTCAACCCATTGCGCGCAGCCAGGATCTTGTCGATCTGCTCAATCTCTTGAAAAAGGTAGATATTATCGGCCTTTGCCACACGTACCAAAAGCGCACCAAGGGCCGTTGTCACATCCGCTTTGGGCAATTTGGTGCGATAGCCTTTCACTTGGGAAAACATCGCCAAAATGCCATCAAGCATTGTCCACCTCTTGTCTTTGTTGCTATTCTCGCTAGGCTAATAGGCTGCGCGGAATGTCGCAACCTCTTTGGCCTTTCAGATAAGAATCCTTGCTATTGTAAGGCAATGTACCTAAGTGACCCCTGCGATGCTTTCTTTTTCGGCCTTCTGTTTCCTCACGGCGCAGTCCTCGATCTTGATATACTGAGCCGGGCTGCCGCATTTCGCGGGCAGCGAAACACTTGGAGTACACACGATGGCCAATGGCACCGTGAAATGGTTTAACGCAACTAAAGGTTTTGGTTTTATCGCGCCTGCTGGCGGCAACCGCGACGTGTTTGTGCACGTTTCGGCGCTTGAGCGCGCTGGTATCCGTCAGTTGGATGACGGCCAAGCCGTAACCTTCGACATCGAAACAGGCCGTGACGGTCGTGAATCGGCAACGAACCTCGCACTGGCCTGATTTTTTCAGGACTTAGGCGATGAAGGGGGTGGCGAAAGCCGCCCCCTTTTGCGTTGCGTGCTTAACCCAGCAGCGCGTCGATCACCGAGAAGGCGCCTTGCGTGCTGTCCAAAGCGGTCTGTTTGTTGGCTGTGCGCGCGAAGGCATATAGGGCTTGATGCGTGCGCGGGCCGAACGCGCCATCGATCGTACCATCATAATATCCAAAAGCGGAAAGACGGCGCTGGATGGCGCGGCGCTCGTTGGGCGAATAGCTGTTGAATGCGCGCGCGCTTGGGGTCTGGTAAAGGCCCGAGCTTTGGTTCGAAGAGTTCGAACCGATCACCCGGCCTCGCTGCGGTTCCGGGGCATAGGCCTGTGGGGCAGGGCGGGCAAAGTTGCGTCGCTGCTGGTACTGCTGTTGCGGTTGTTGGTACTGCGGCTGGGCCTTGTTGCGCGAACGTTTGGATTGGTTGATGACGGTGCCAACGATTACAGCAGCAGCGACACCTTGCAGAAATTTACGCTCGTTACTTCCAAAAGCATTGGCGGGGGCGGCGGCGGATGCGGCCAGCGCAAAGGCTGTGATCGCGGCGATGGCAGTGGTTTTGATATTCAGCATTGGGTTTCCTTTCAGCAGCACCCGGTCAGTCGGGTCGATGAGGACAGGAATGCGCCGCTTGGGCTTGATAGGCAAAAGCGAACGGTTGATATGAGATAACACCGCGCTGATCGAGGGCTTTTGAGCATAGAGTTATTTATTTTTTCGTTTAATTATAATAGGATAAATTGAAATCTCGTTTTTCACACCTTTAAACGGTTGTTTGCCAGATCTTTATGCCGCTCAATTTTGGTGTCTCAAAACGTCTTCGTGCTTCGTCGGGCTTGGGTGTGAATTGAGCTGAAATTGCCTCGAAGGCGCGCTGATAAGATAAGGTTTTAGGGTCTGGGTCCATGCAATGCGGTGCCAGATCTCGGGCCACGAGAATCGCCGCATGTTTTTCCCGCTGGTTGCGACGGATACCAGCGAAGGGGTCGTTTATTACGAACCCCGCACGCAAAAAGGGGCAATAAAAAGGGGCCCCTCAATGACGAAAAATAAGTCCACGCTGATGATGCTTTTGACTGCGGTCTCATTGGTCACCCCGATAACCGCGAGCGCCCAGCAAAATTCCCCACCAGCACCAGCGTTTGTTAAAATGGCAGCCAATCTGGGAGTATCTGAAGAAGCCCTTAAGGCGTGCTTCCCGAAACCTAAGGGTGGCCCATCAGAACGGATTGATGCCGCAGCCTTGAACGCTTGCCTGCAATCCAAAGGTGCAAAAATCCCGGCCGATAAGGTTGCGCAAGCGCTTGAAAAATTTGCCCCAAAGCCGCCACGCAAATGAAGTGACTTTGGCGGTGGCAGGGGCGAAATTGCCTTGGGCCACCGCTTTGTAGCGAAAGCGGTATATGCTTAGATTTCAGCGTTGCCATGATGTGATTTCACGAAGATCGCTGTTCCTAATATTTGGCATGCTCGCTTTGGCCGCTTGTGCGGCGCGAGATCAAATTGCCTTCGTGCCTGCCACGACGGGGGCGACTTTTTATGATGTGCTGTTCGCAACCAATCGTGCGGCGAATGATCAACTGTTTGGCCGCGAGCGCAGTGCAACTCTGACTTTCGGTCAGATCCGTGTGTCGGTTCCGTCGGACCACAAGCTTGGTGTGGTCGAATACCCAGATAGCACCCCAGCCCCCCAAACAGAATTCGGCGTTGTCGAGGCAAGAACGACCGAAACGAAAAGCGGCTTTGGTCAGCTTCTTGACACTGAAATCACCAAACGCGCACAGGGCCAGCGAACCGCAATTGTCTTTGTGCATGGTTTCAACAATACCTTTGCGGAAGCGTTGTTCATGAACACTCAGTTGCTGCATGACTACAAAGGCCCTTGTTTTACCCCTTCCGCTGTCTTGCGACTGCCAGCAATGGGCGCGCAGCGGTTTCTATTCATTTTCAAGCAGTGCCGTGCCATCGCCACGCAAAAACGCGATCATTTCGGGCGAGGTAAAAGCAGTCGTGTGATTTCCAGACCAAACGCCCGACGCAAATGTTGCCGACATCAAAGTCGCATTTTCAGCGTTCAGATCTTCGGGGTAATCCACCTTACCCAACCGTGAAACGCTGCCACTTAGCAGGCCTGAAAGCGCCAAAAGGCGATCTTTTTCCGATGCGATAACAAAGAAGGGCTGGGGAAGCCCACCCATATCGACGGCTTGCTGCTCGAAAAGTTCGACGTCAATGTCCGGGGCGACCAAGACGACGCCGCCAAGCTTTGACCATTGGGCCCCTTTGTTGCGGATGGCATGCTGTCGCAGGGTTTCCACGACCAGTTGACTGCCAATCGAATGGCCAACGATCAAAAAACTGTCAATGCCCGAGGCCTGTAGCTGGTCCAGCACGGTTTCGAGCGCTGATCGCGATAGCAAAACGGAATCACTATCATGCAGATATGCAAGACTTTCACCTGCCGAGGGCCAGCTAAACAGGACCGGAATATCCCGGCGCTTGTCCTAACGTGAAGGCGCTACCGTTCAGGGATGTTGTGTTTGGGCGTTTCGTTTTTCAGCAGCAACCACAGCGCCAAAACCGTCAACCCAATTCCGGGCAGGACCAACACAGAGGTTGCGGCACGTCCCTGTGCGATTTCCCAAAGGATCACCCAGCTTGGGGTAAGATAGGTATAGGCCATGACCTTGGCGGAAGGCAGGCGCATCGTTGCAAATTGCAGCAACACAAAGGTCATCGCACTGGCGGCAATCGCGATATAGGCCAGCGTCAGCCAGACGATCTTGGGCAGTCCGGCCCAGTCGGTTGTGATGATTT
>JBLIGH010000152.1:0-7700 GCA_047636855.1 Pseudorhodobacter sp. | reverse complement strand
TTCTGGCAACAACGCTTTGGGGTCATAGCCATAGCTGGCCACTGGCCGCGTTGCCGCTGTTCATTCTGATGGGCGAGATTTTGCTGCGCTCGCGTCTGAGCCAAGACATGTTTTCCGGGCTGGCCCCGTGGTTGACCCGCACACCGGGGCGCTTGCTGCATGTGAATGTGTTGGGCTGTGCGATTTTTGCGGCGGTTTCGGGCTCGTCTGCCGCGACGGCCGCCACGATTGGGCGCATGTCGGTGCCAGAGCTGACCAAGCGCGGCTATCCCGAAAGCCTGATTTTGGGCACTTTGGCGGGCTCGGCCACGCTGGGCCTGCTGATCCCGCCATCCATCATTTTGATCGTCTACGGCGTGGCAACCGAGCAATCCATCGCGCGATTGTTCATCGCGGGCGTGTTGCCCGGTCTGATGTTGGTGACGCTTTTCGGTGGCTATGTCATGATCTGGGCGCTGCTGAACCCCGGAAAAATTCCAACCGAAGCCATCCAGATGAACCTGTCGGAAAAGCTGCGCGCCTCGCGTCGGTTGATCCCGGTTGTGCTGCTGATTGGCGGCGTGATCGGTACGATCTATACTGGCGTTGCCTCGCCCACCGATGCGGCGGCGATTGGCGTTGTGCTGGCAACCGTGCTTGCAGTTCTTAGCGGCAGCTTCAGTGTCAAATCCTTTGTCGACGCGCTGTTTTCGGCCACCCGCACCAGTTGCATGATCGCTTTCATCTTGATGGGGGCTGCCGTTTTGGCCGTCGCCATGGGATTCACCGGCATCCCGCGCAACCTAGCGGCCTGGATCGGCACGTTCGAGCTTTCCCCCTATGCGCTGCTGGCCGTGCTGACCGTGTTTTTCATCGTTCTGGGCTGCTTTCTGGACGGTATTTCCGTGGTCGTGCTGACCACCTCCATCATCTTGCCGATGGTCGAGGCGGTGGGCATCGACCCGCTTTGGTTTGGCATCTATCTGGTCTTGGTGGTCGAAATGAGCCAGATCACCCCGCCTGTCGGCTTTAATCTTTTTGTCATTCAAGGGCTGACCGGCATCAATATTCTACGCATTGCCCGCGCCGCCCTGCCGTTCTTTGCTTTGTTGTTGCTGGGCACATTGCTGATCACGATCTTTCCGCAAATCGTAACCTTCCTGCCCGATGCGATGGGAAACTAGACGCCGGTCATAAAGAGGCAGCCGAGCGGCTGGCTTGGTCATAAAGCCCCGAAAGCGCGCGCAAAGCCGAGGCGATGCGGCGCAACTCGTCGCCGTCCAGACCGGTGAGCGGCAACATCTCTAGCAAGCATTGCTCGCGGATCTTGCGATATTTCTGGCATAAATCTTGCCCGGTCGCCGTGGTTTTGTAAAAGACTTCCTTGCCGCGCTTATCGGCCGCCAACAGATCCATCTTCAACAGTTTGCGCAGGGCGTAATTCACCGTATGGCTGTCTTCGATGTTCAGTAAAAAGCAAATATCGGTCAGCCGTTTTTCGCGGTCACGGTGATTGGTGTTGTGCAGCACCAAAATTTCCAGCGCCGAAAGCTCTGGCACACCGGCCGCCGTCATGCAGCGCTGCATCCAGCGGGTAAAGCCATTATAGGCGATGATCAGGCCATATTCGAATTCCGAAGATTCCCAACCCTCCCCCTCTGCCAGATGGCGTGAAGAGACGATTTTGTGGTTTGGACTTGGGGTTTCCATAGGATCACGCTAACTTTTTACCGATAAATTACCAGCAAGATGCGACGTCAGGCGCGCGATTACAAGCCATGCTCGCGCGCGACACAGGCTTGCACAGACACCAAACAAAAGTCATGTATTGTACAGTGACATTTTGAAAGGTCGGACCAATGAATTTTGAAGCCCTTATTGGCGATATCATGGGCGGGAATGCCGTTTTTCTGTCCATCGCTTTTTTCATCATTGTTTGCATTTTCTTGGGGGTTCGGATCGTCCCGCAATCCGAGAAACATGTCGTAGAACGTTTTGGCCGCCTGCGCGCGGTGCTTGGACCTGGCATCAACTTCGTCGTGCCATTTCTGGACCGGGTTGCGCATAAAATCTCGATCCTTGAACGCCAGCTGCCCACCGCGCAGCAAGACGCTATCACCACCGACAACGTGCTGGTAAAGGTGGAAACATCCGTATTTTACCGCATCACAGAACCGGAAAAAACCGTGTACCGGATCCGCGATGTCGATGCCGCCATCGCCACAACCGTCGCCGGTATCGTGCGCTCTGAAATCGGCAAGATGGAGCTGGATCAGGTACAATCGAACCGCACCGGTCTGACCGCTCAAATCCGCGAACAGGTGCGCGCGATGGTTGATGATTGGGGGATCGAGGTCACCCGTGCCGAGCTGCTGGACGTTAATCTGGACGAGGCAACCCGTGCCGCGATGCTGCAACAGCTGAACGCTGAACGGGCCCGCCGCGCGCAGGTAACCGAAGCGGAAGGCAACAAACGCTCGGTCGAGCTGAATGCCGACGCCCAGCTTTATGCCGCCGAACAAGAGGCAAAAGAGCGCCGCGTTCTGGCGGATGCCGAAGCCTATGCTACGGGCGTTATCGCCCAGGCGATCAAGCTGAACGGCATCGAGGCCGCGCAATATCAGGTCGCGCTGAAGCAGGTCGAGGCCTTGACCGCCGTGGGCCAAGGCGCTGGAAAACAGACCATCATCGTTCCGGCGCAGGCATTAGAGGCCTTTGGTGATGCGTTCAAAATGTTGAAAGGCAGATCGTAATGGTCTGGGTTTCCATTTGGTGGGTCTGGATTGTCGCAGGCTTTGGGCTGGCAGCATTAGAGGTTTTGCTGCCCGGCTATATCTTTCTTGGCTTTGCGATCGGCGCGATGATTACGGGCATTTTGGTGGGTCTTGGCATATTGGGTGGCAATTTGGCTGCCCTGACACTGGTCTTTGCGCTGGCCTCGCTTTTGGCTTGGCTGGGGACGCGTAAACTGCTGGGCAAACAGGCGGGTCATGTGAAGATCTGGGACCGCGATATCAACGATAACTAATGCAGTTGGATCTGGAACTTCTGCCCGGCGGGTATTCCGTCTCGAAATTGCCGCCGGGGGTTGCCTTGCCTGATTGGCTGGCAGGGGTGGGGCTGATCAATGTGACCTTCGCCGCGGACGAGACCTCTGTCGTTTGTTTGACCGCGCACGTTCCACAAGCTGTGCAAACCGTGTCGGGCTGGGCTGCAATCAAAGTCACCATCAATTTTGGCTTTGACGAGGCGGGCGTCGTTCTGGCCGCGATCCAACCGATTTCGGGCAATGGCGCAGGTGTGTTCGTGCTGTCCACCTATGACCGCGATTATCTGTTGGTGCGCGCAACGGATCTGGCGCAGGTGCAAGGCTGGCTTCGGGCGGCGGGGCACCGTTTCATCCCGCATATCGGCCGTGCTGCCTTGGCGGATGCCCCGGCGATTGCCGATTTTCACGACCGTATCTGGCAGCAAACCTATCGCCATATTGCCCCGGCAACGGTCTGCGCCAAACTGGATGCGGCCCACCGCTTGGTGGGGTGGCGCAGCAATCTGGGTGCCGAAAAGCCAAGGGCCGCGACCCTGATCGCACGGGCCGAGGGGCAGATTGTCGGGTTGATTTGCGTCGCCCCGGCCACGTAGCCAGCTTTGGGTGGCGGTGGCGAGGTTAAACATCTTTACGTCGCGCCAGAAATGGGCCGGACAGGGTTGGGCCGTCGCCTGATGGCCGAAGGCTTTGCCCATTTGCGCCGCAGCGGCTTCAGCACAGCCAGCCTTGCCGTGGTCGCAGGCAGTGAAGCGGCGCTGGCGTTTTATCAGGCTTTGGGGGGGCAGATAGTCGGCAGCTTCACCGATGCAGGCCCGCTCTGGCCCTCTGATAACCTGATCGTTTCCTTTGATATTTCCGGCTAGATCGCCGGGGCAAAGATCGTAAACCACTGAAATGACCCGCATCCCTTGCCACCACCACCAGAGGCGAGGTTAGGCATAACCATACCGACACAACTTTAACCCGCGTGAAGACCCAGCGACTGCCACGGGGTCACGACAGATAAGCGCCGCCGTTCACATGCAGGGTTTCACCCGTCACATAGCGCCCACTGGGACCAACAAGATAGGCGACGGCTGCTGCCACGTCTTGCGGCAGGCCTCGCCGCCCCAACAGGTTTGCAGCCGTTTTGCGGTGCTCGGGTTCAGCACTGCCTGCAGACGCGAGGCGTTGCGTGTCGATCAGGCCGGGGACAACGCAGTTCACCGTGATGCCATCCGCAGCAAGGTCATGCGCCATTGCTTTGGTCAGGCCCACGACGCCCGCCTTTGACGCCACGACATGGGCGCGGTTCCGCGCGCCTTTATGCGCGGTCATGCCGCCGATGTTTACGATAGCCGCCTGATCGCTGTGTTTGAGTGCGCCAAGTGCCGCTTGTGAGACCAGAAAGACACTGTCGAGGTTTGTGCCCATCACGTCACGCCATGCCTGATAGGTGATGTCTGCAAATGCCGCCTCTGGCCGGATTGCCGCGTTGTTTACAACGATATCAAGGCGCCCGAAGGCCGAGGCCGCTTCTTTGACGACGCGCTGGGCTGTTTCCGGGTCAGCCAGATCGCCCGACACTAAAATAGCGCGGGCTCCGGCGGCCTCAACTGCCGCGACGCTTTGAGATCCAGCGTCCAGATCGCGTGCCACATGTATGACCACGTCAGCGCCGCGTTCGCCAAACGACACTGCAATGGCGCGCCCAATATTGCGCGAAGCGCCTGTCACCAAGCCAACCCGCCCTTTCAGATCGTTCATCATGTTCGAAACCCACGCACCAATTTATAGTCGCCTTCCATGGCGCCGATCTGATTGCAAATGCCAAGCAGCGCGTCTGCGTTTTCCATCTGCCCGAAGGCCAGATTCGCGCGAAACTTTGCGTCGATCTGCGCACGCGTCAGCGGCTCGGCAATGCCGCCTCGCATATGATCTTGGCTGATTTCCGCAACGCTGCCATCGTCATAGTCGATCCGGATGTGCCCGGTGAAGGCTGCGGGGTAGGGGTTTTCCGGGTCGATTTCGAACCCGACCTTGCCTGCGATTTGCAGCAGCGCCGGGTCGGCGATCCCTTCGGGTGTGAAATCAGCCAGATCGGCGTGGCCTCTGACAAGGCCAAGGGCGACGCCGTATGGCACCGAGAATTTCGCGGCGTAATCTGTTGGTGGGCGTTGTTTCAGGTCAAGCGGTTCCCAGAGGCGATGCACGATCCCTTCGGCCGTTTTGCAGGTGATCTTGGCAATGCCATCCAGCCGCACACCGCGTTTTTTCAGGTTAATTGCGCAATCTATATAGGGTTGCACCATGGTCCCGCAGGGGTAGGGCTTGAACGTGATCGTGTCGCCGACCCAGCGTTTGCCAAGATCGTTGAACAGCATTTCAGGGCGCGGTTCTACCGGATGAGCGAAGCTGGAAAACGCGCCATGCGTGCCTTCAAAGACCCATTTGGGGCCGATAAACCCGGCTTGCGCCAAAGCATGGGCGCGCAGCCCTGATTGCGCCGCCCAGCCGGGGTGCATCCGTTTTGTCCAACTGCCATCGCCAAGGTATTCGATAATGCCAGAGGCCATGCTGCCTGCGATGCCCAAGGCATGCGCGGTGATTTTGGCGTCCGTGCGGCAGGCAACGCAAATACCGAAGGTTGCCGCAAAAGCACCAAGGACAGCGGTGGGATGAAATCCTGCCTTATGCACACCTTTCGGCAGGGTCAGTGCAAGGCGGCACAGCAACTCTGTCCCTGCGGCCATGCCCAGAATGACACGATCGTTACTGAGCTTGTGAACCTCGGCTGCGGCAAGAAGTGCGGGCACGATGACCACGCCTGAATGGACCGGCCCACCCTCGAACGTGTCGTCGAAATCCTCGCCATGCGAGGCGGTGCCGTTGATAAGGGCTGCACTGGATGCCGCCGCGCCATGGGGCTGAGCGATCACTGTGAAGTCGCCCGGCTCGGATGCGGCAATCACAGCGCCCACGTAATCTGTGTTGCGGGCTGCGACGCTGAGACCGACAATATCAACCAAGATGTCGCGCATTTTGGATTTTGTGGCGTCGGGCAATTGTTCGGGCGACAATGATGCCCCCCATGCCGCGATTTGCGCCGCGATGCTGTTTGTTTGGGACATCTCATTCATGGCTTATCCATCCGTTCCTTCGGAAAATGTTGCACGCTTGCTATGGCGCAGGATGCTCCAAATCCGCTTGCCGATGGACCCGAAAATGAACAGGCCCGCAACGCACAGCAGGGTCAGCGAAATACGGTCGTCCATGAAAATACCGTAGTCGTCGCCAGAGATGACAAGCGAGCGGCGAAAGCTGCTTTCCACCAGATAGCCCAGAACTAGGCCAAGGACGGTCGGCAAGAAGGGGAACTTTAGCATCCGCATCAAGAAACCCACGACCCCGGCGGCCAGCATGATCGACAGATCAAACAGGCTGTTATGGATAGAATAGATACCCGACAGGATGAGCGCAAAGATGAAGGCGTTCAGATAGGGGCGCGGGCGGTTCACGATCCAAATGCAGATCGGCAAAAGCGCTATGCCGATGAACAAAAGGCCAATGGCGGCTGTGAACAGACCGGCATAAAGGCCGTGCACGATCTCGCCAGAGCGTTGGAACAGCATCGGGCCGGGCACAATGCCGTGGATCAGAAAGCCACCCAGCAAGATCGCGGTAGAGTTTGAGCCCGGAATACCGAAGGCCAGCAGTGGCACCAGTGCCGTTTCAGCCACCGCGTTATTCGCCGTTTCCGGCGCTGCGATGCCTTCGGGCGATCCCTTGCCGAATTCGTCTGGATATTTGGACCAGCGGCGGGCCTCGTTGTAGGACATGAACGAGGCGATTGTCCCACCAGCACCCGGCATCACGCCCTCAAAGGTTCCAATCACCCCACCGATGCTTTGCGGTCTGATCAGGCGACGGGCCAGCTTGAATGACGGGAACTCGATCCGGGGTTTTGAATTCACCCGCTCAATTGTGCCGCGATTAGAAACCTGCGCCAGAAGCTCGCTCATCGCGAAAAGGCCGACCATGACCATGACCGGTGCGATACCACCCAGCAGGTCCGAAGACCCCATGGTGAAACGCGTGCCGCCTGTGACAGGATCGGTGCCGATGGTGGCGACCATCAAGCCAAGGACCGCCGCGATCAGACCTTTGATCAGCGAGTCGCCGGAAAGGGTCGCGATGACGCTGAGGCCCAAAATGCCAAGGGCGAAATAGGCAGGTGGCGTAAAGGATAGTGCGACGATCGCAAGCGGCTTTGACAACAGCATCAGCATCGTCAAACCAAACAAGCTGCCAAGCACACCGGAATAAAGCGAAATACCAAGCGCCAGCCCAGCCTTGCCCTGTTTGTTCATTTCGTAGCCGTCAAGCACGGTCGCCGCAGCCGCGTTCGTTCCCGGCGTTCGGATTAAAATCGCCGGGACAGAGCCACCGTATTCGGCCCCGACATAGGTTGCCGCTAGCAGAACAATCGCGGCAGTCGGTTCCATAGTGTAGGTAAAAGGCAACAGCAGGGCCATTGTGATCGAGGGGGAAATTCCCGGAAGGGCGCCCCCGATAATGCCCCATGTGACACCTATCAATGCCGCCAGAACGATATGGTAATCAAGCAAGTAGCTGGCTGATGTCAGAATGGTGTCCAAGGCGTCGACTCCAGTTTGGAAAACGAGGGTAAGAG
>JBLIGH010000151.1:0-7713 GCA_047636855.1 Pseudorhodobacter sp. | reverse complement strand
CTCAGCACGGCAGGGCGCGGCCGTGTGAACATTCATGGGGCTGTAAACCTCGAAACCTTCGATGCACCCTTTGTCGAGCCCACAACCGTTGATGGGGTCAGTGCAGCACAGCTTCTGACCAAGATCGAGGAGCGTAACCCCGATAAGCGCATCATTCATGTCATCTGGGACAACGCTGCCTACCACAAAGGGCCCGATGTCAGAGCCTTCCTCGCCAGGACAGCTTGCCGTATCCATCTGATCCAGCTGCCGCCCTACTGCCCTCATCTCAATCCGCCATCTCGGGCATTTAACATGCCCTGCCTGGTAATAATTGAGCGGCTTTGGGCCGTCTTGCATCAATACGTTACCCACAATCGCTACTACCCAAATCAGAAGCAGTTCGCCAACGCCATCCTTGCATTCATGCGTGAAACCATTCCGCAGGAATGGACAAAATTCCGCGACAAGGTCTCAGACAACTTCCGCGTCATAACACACGAGAGCTTTCGGGTTTTGAAGTAGGAGCGGTATAACCACAATTTACCCTCTATCTGCGCATGGCCCGCGAAAAACATACTGACGATCTGCCCCTCGAGGCGCGCCGCGTCAAAGCGGGTGCCTGTTTTGATGATCATCGCGGGGGTCTCGTTGGGAAAGCGCGTCAATTCCCGTGCCGCCCGCGCGCCTGACAGGCCAGCGTCGGAGTATCATGTGCGCGGTTTGATCCCACCATCCTTGGCCGTCAGCTGGTAAAAACTGGCCCGGGGTTCTGCCCGGACTTGCAGCAAACCGTTGCCACGGCCAGCTTGCTTTTAATCCGGGCCCAGCGCCGGTTCGCTCAACCCTCGCCGTAGGGCACCCAGACCGTCTTTACCTCGGTCGCGGCCCGCAAATAGCCGCGGCCCTCGGCTTTGGCCCAATCGACCGTTCGGCCATGGTTCACCCATGTTCGTTTCAGATTGCCCGCAGCTTCGCGCTCTACCAATGTTGACAGATCGCTGGACGAGAAACACCAGACCGCGTCCACGTCCAGATGGGCTGCAAGGGGCTTGGCCAATTCGGCATGCTCCCCGGTCACAATATTCACCACGCCTGCTGGCAGATCAGAGGTTTCCAACACTTGATACAGGTCCGTCGCGGCCAGCGGATAGGCTTGGGATGGCACCAAAACGCAGGTATTGCCCATCGCGATGGCGGGGGCCATCAGACTGACCAGTCCCAGCAACGGCGCTTCATCGGGGCAAATCGCCCCAATCACACCACAAGGTTCATTCATCGCCAAGGCCACGCCCCGGATCGGCACCGATTTGACCGCGCCATCAAATTTATCGGCCCAAGCCGCATAGGTGAACAGCCTTGCAATCGCGGCCTCGACCTCGGCAGTCCCCTTTTTGCCGGTCATATCGGACAAACGATTTGCGAACTCCTCGGCCCGGGCCGATAGGTTTTCGGCAATGTAGAACAGGATCTGCGCCCGTAAATGCCCCGAGGATTTGCCCCATGCGGTCGCATTGCGCGCCGCCTCGACTGCATTGCGAATATCCTTGCGATTGCCGATACCGGCATGGCCCAAAAGCCGGCCCTTTACCGACCAAACCGCCCGCGAGTAGCCGCCATCGGGGCGCGCTTGCTTGCCGCCAACATAGAACTTCGCCGTCCGGTCCAGCCCCGCGACCTCTGTGGTTTTCGGCTCGGCCACGGGGGCCAGCAGCTTTAGCGCGCGTGACGCGTCGTGGGGCCGCAGATAGGCCATCAGGCCTTCCCAACCGCCCTCGCGCCCAAACCCGCTTTCGCGCATTCCGCCAAAGCCCGCCGCCGCATCGAAAAGATTGGTGGCATTGATCCAGACGACCCCGGCTTTCACTTTCGGCGCCATATCCAGCGCGAGGTTCACATTCTCGGTCCAGATGCTCGCCGCCAACCCGTAGCGGGTGTTATTGGCCAGATCGACCGCCTCGCCTGGCGTGCGGAAAGTCATCGAGACCAGCACAGGGCCGAAAATCTCTTCTTGCATCAAGGTGCTGGCGGCCGAAAGCCCGGTGATCAGGGTCGGGGGGTAGAAACAGCCCGCGGGCACGGCGCAGGCCGCTTGATATTTATCGCCATCTGACGCCTCGACCATGGCGGCAATGCGCGACCGTTGTTCGGGGTCGACCATGGCACCGACATCGATGCATTTGTCCAACGGATCGCCCATGCGCAAACCGTCCATCCGTTTGCGCAGCTTGGCGTGGAAACGGTCCGCGACGCCTTCTTGCACCAACAACCGCGACCCGGCACAGCAAACTTGGCCCGAGTTGAACCAGATCGCATCGACCAGCCCCTCGACGGCAGAATCCAGATCGGCATCGTCAAACACGATATAGGGCGACTTGCCACCCAGCTCTAACGTCAGCGCCTTGCCTGTGCCAGCGGTTGCCGCCCGAATTTTGCGCCCAACTTCGGTTGATCCGGTAAAGGCGATTTTGGCGACGCTTGGATGGGCGACCAAAGCCGCCCCGGTTTCGCCGTCCCCCGTCACGATGTTCAAAACGCCCTTGGGAAGCCCCGCCTCGCGGCTGATCTCGGCAAAAAGCAGCGCCGTCAAGGGCGTGTATTCCGCCGGTTTCAGCACGACAGTATTGCCCGCCGCAAGGGCAGGGGCGACTTTCCAAGCCAGCATCAACAGCGGGAAATTCCACGGGATCACCGCGCCGCAAACGCCCAGCGGTTCCATATCCGGCTGCTCCGAGGTCAAAAGCTGCGCCAGACCCGCGTGATAGTAAAAATGCCGTGCGACCAAAGGCACGTCGATGTCGCGGGCCTCGCGGATAGGCTTGCCGTTGTCCAGAGTTTCCAGAACCGACAGCAGGCGGGAATGCTTTTGCACCAACCGCGCCAAGGCATAAAGATACTGCGCCCGTTTATGCCCCGCCAGCTTTGCCCATTTCGGTTGTGCCCGCTTGGCCGCCTGAACTGCCGCATCAACGTCCGAGGTTGACCCTTGCGTGACCTGCGCCAAGACCTTGCCCGTCGCTGGGTTCTTGCTGTTAAACAACGCGCCGGGGCTTGTAAAACTGCCGTCGATCCAATGGCCAAACTGACCTTTATGCTTGGCCAGCCATGCCATCACCTCGGCAGAGGATTCCGGGGCGGGGCCATAGCTCATATCGTCGAAAATCTGTTTAACAGTCATGGCTTATCCCATTGGGTGGCGGTTGGCGGCGGAATAGGCGCCGGTCAGGTGATGTTCCAACTGACGCTCGATATCGCCCAAAAGGCTGGAGGCGCCAAAGCGAAACAGATCGGATTGCAGCCAAGGGTGGCCAAGCTCGTCTTTCATCAAGGCCAGATAGACAAGCGCGTCCTTGGCCTTGGAAATCCCGCCCGCAGGCTTGTAGCCGACCTTGAAACCGGTCTGGTCGCAGTAATCGCGGATCGCGCGGATCATGGTTAGACTGACGGGCAGGGTCGCATTGACGGGCTCTTTCCCGGTCGAGGTTTTGACGAAATCAGCGCCCGCCATCATGCAAACCAACGAGGCACGTGCGACATTGCGCAAGGTGCCCAGCTCGCCGGTCGCCAGAATGGCCTTTACATGCGCAGCACCGCAGGCCGCACGCATCGCCGCCATCTCGTCATATAGGGCTTGCCAGTTTTGTGTCAGAACGTGACGGCGCGAGATGACAATGTCGATCTCGGCGGCACCCGCTTTCACGCTTTCACCAATCTCGGCCAACCGCAGATGCAAGGGCGACAGGCCTGCCGGGAAGCCGGTCGACACGGCGGCCACCGGAATACCGCTGCCCTCCAGCGCCTGCACCGCCGTCGGCACCATATCGTGATAAACGCAAACCGCCCCCGTCGTCAGACCTTCCATCCCCAGCCGCGCCAGCAGATCGGCCCGCACCGGTTGGCGTGCCTTGGCACATAAGCGGCGCACCCGCCCCGCCGTGTCATCGCCCGATAATGTGGTCAGGTCGATCAGGGAAACAGCTTTGCACAACCATGCCGCCTGATAGTCTTTCTTGACAGAGCGTCGCCCCGGTAGGGTCGCTGCCCGACGCTCGATCGCCGAAGTATTGGCCTGCACAGAGGCGACCCAATCCAGATCCAACGCCATGCCGGGATTGCGGGCATGGACCAGCTGCGGCAAGTTCTGGGTCTTGCTTGGGGTGTCAGTTTGGGCTGCAAGGTCGGTTTGCAAAATAGGACCTCCGGTCATGGGGTTGCCAAAAAGCGTGGCACGCCCGCGCCAGCCGCGCAAGGGCGCTGCCCGGTCGCAGGTGTAATTTTTTAACCAAACGGTCAGAGTTTAGGGGCGATCGACGCGAGTCATCTCTGGCAACAGCGGCTCTTGCCCTTCGTCGAACGTAGCCCATTCCCGCGACGTGCCGGTTTTCGGCATATCTTCCGCTTTGCCAAAGCGGTGCATATGGGCCTTGGCAATGAAATTCGCAGTGATCGGGGCCGTCAGCAGCAAGAAAAAGGTGATCAGCATTTCGTGCCAGCTAAGCGTGCCCTCGAAGATCCAAAAGTACAACATCGAGGCGATCAAGACGCCGCCGACGCCCACGGTGGTGGCCTTGGTCGGGGCATGAAGCTGGGTCATCGTGTCGGGCAGTTTGATCAGGCCATAGCTGCCCGTCAGGCCAAAAATACCGGCGACGACCAGCAAAACCGATATCAAAATCTCTGCGATCAATTCCATGGTCTGTCCCCTATTCGATGATGTCGCCGCGCAAGATGAACTTGCAATAAGCGACGGTCGAGACGAAGCCCGTCATCGCAAACAGCAGGGCCGCTTCAAAGTAAATTCCGGTGCCAGACGAGATGCCATACAAAACCAGCAGGGCAATGATGTTGATAACCATCGTATCGAGCGCCAGCACGCGGTCCACCACGCCCGGCGCTTTGAAAATGCGCCAGAGGTTGAACAAAAGTCCCGTGCCGAAACAGGCAAAGGCAAAAGTCAGGGCATATTCGATCATTCGAAAATCCTTTTCAGACGTTCCTCGTAGCGGGATTTGATTTCATCGCGCACCTCATCGGGGTTCGGCGCATGCAGGCAATGCACCAGCAAAGCGCTGCCATCAGCCGACATATCAGCGGTAAGCGTGCCCGGCGTCATGGTGATGGTGCCCGCCAAGACGGTGACTGCCTCTGCGGTACGCAGATCAATCGGTACCGTTATCCAAGTGGATTTCAGCGCATCATTGGGCATGAACAGGATGATCCGGGCCACGATGAAGTTGGATTTAAGGATGTCCCACAACACAATCAGCACATATCCGGCAATGGCCACCGGGTTGCGCAGGATCGGGCGGTTCGGCCAGTAGGGCGCAGTCAGCAGCGGTATGACGGTGCCAAGGATAACGGCCAAGACAACCGACCCGGCTTTGAATTGATTGACCAGCAGCAGCCAAGTCACAATCAGCAAAAGGGTCAGGTAGGGATGGGGGAAAAGTTTGCGCAGCATCCTATTGCTCCTTCGTCGGCGATATCACGGCGTCAATGTATTCGCGGCGATCATGCAGACCTTGGGCCGTTTCGCCCAGCCAATCGGTGATTGGCCCTGCGAAAATGGTCAGCAAGGCCAAACCGGCCATCAGAACAAAGACCATGGTAAAGGCCAGCGCTTCGGGTTTTGCCTCGGGGTTGGGTTGCGACGACAAGGCATGGGCTTTCCAGAACACCAAAGACCCGGCACGGGCAAAGCCCAAAATCGTGATCAGCGACGTGACAAGGATCGCCGTCCAGATCAGCGCCATCCCCGGCCCGCGCGAGGCGTCCAGCACCAGTAGCTTGCCCAGAAACCCCGAAAGCGGCGGCATTCCGGCCATTGCAATTGCCGCCCCAAAGAACAGCGCGGCCAGCAACCCATGCTGTGCCATTGGTGGCAACGGCTCTTTCACGCTATCGCTACCACGGCGGTCTTGCACCAGATCGACGATCAAGAACAGCGCGGCCGTGGCCAGCGTCGAATGCAGCAAATAATAAAGCGCCGCCGTCAGCGCCTCTGGTGTGAATTCCGCAACCGCGATGAACAGCGTCCCCATCGAGCCGATCGCCGCAAAGGCCACCAGCCGTGCAAGGCTGGTCGCACCGATAACGCCCACAGCCCCCAGCACCAGCGTCAAGATCGCCGCTGGCAGCAAAATATCCGCAAACAGCATACCGGTCGCGGCGGTATCGGACGGGAATATCAGCGTGAAAACCCGGATCACCGCATAGGCGCCGACTTTGGTCATCACCGCAAACAGCGCCGCAACCGGGCCGGGGGCAAAGCCATAGGTCGCAGGCAGCCAGAATTGCAGCGGCACCAGCGCGCCTTTGATCGCGAAAACCATCAGCAACATGACTGCGCCAACGCGCAGCAATGCCGCGTCCCCGGGGGGCAGTTCTGCGACTTTCAGCGCCAGATCGGCCAGGTTCAGCGTGCCAGTCACCGAATAGATCGTTGCCAGCGCAAACAAAAACAGGGTCGAGCCGACAAGATTATAGGCGACATATTGCACACCCGCGCGCAGCCGATCCGCGCCGCCGCCATGGATCATCAAGCCGTAGCTGGCAATCAACAGCACCTCGAAGAACACGAACAGGTTGAACGCATCACCCGTCAAAAATGCGCCGCAAATCCCCATCAGCTGAAACTGGAACAGGGTGTGAAAATGCCGGCCACGGGCGTCCCAACCCGTGCCGATTGCGTAAAGCTGCACAACCAGTGCCAATACGGCGGTCAGCACCACCATCATGGCCGAAAGCCTGTCCAACACCAGCACGATGCCAAACGGCGCTGACCAATTGCCCAGAAAGTAAACCTCTGGTGGGTTGGTGGAGGCGGTATAAAGCAGGCCCAGCCCGATCAGCCCAAGGGCAACCGTTCCGGCGGTTGAAAAGATGCGCTGCAATTGCAGGTCGTGGCGCATCAACAACATCATGAAAGGCGCAAGCAGTGCGGGCAAAATGACAGGCGCAATGATCCAATGGTTCATTTCGAGCCCTCCGTCTCATCGGCGGGTTTGGGCGGCTCGTCCATATCAATCCGATCAGACCCGGTTTCCAGAAACGACCCCAAGGCCATCATCACAATCACAGCCGTCATGCCAAAGCTGATCACAATCGCTGTCAGCACCAAGGCTTGGGTCAGCGGGTCGGAGTAACCGGCAGCCCCTTCGGTAATGATCGGCGGCAGGCCAATCGCCAAGCGGCCCGAGGCGAAGATGAAGACGTTGACCGCATAAGACAGCAGTGCAAGCCCGACAATCACCGGAAAACTGCGCTTGCGCAGGATCAGATAGACCCCGGCAGCCGTCATCATCCCAACAGCAGAGGCAACAAGAAGTTCCATCAGCGCGCCTCCTCGGTTTGAGGTTCATTTCGGTTAATATCGAACGGTTCTACATTCACCGTCTCGCCCGCACGGATCGCAATACGGCTGATCGAGGCCAGTGCCAGCATCACGGCCCCCACCACGGTCAAGAACACGCCAACGTCGAAGATCGCAGCGGTTGCCAGCTCGAATTTCTCCAAGAAGGGCAGTTTGAAATAGCCGAAATTAGAGGTCAGGAAAGGCCGCCCGGCAAACCAGGCCCCAACACCGCACAGACCCGCAATCATGACACCCGATCCGATCAGCGCATGGTAATCAATGCGTTGGCGCGCCGCCGTCCAGCCATAACCAGAGGCCATATATTGCATCACCGTTGCAATTGCGACGACGAGACCTGCGATAAAGCCGCCGCCCGGCTC
>JBLIGH010000150.1:0-7735 GCA_047636855.1 Pseudorhodobacter sp. | reverse complement strand
GAGATGAGCAAAGCCGCCTACGATCTGCCGCTGCCCGAAGCTATTGACTGGGAGGATGCGCTTCCTGTCGTGATGTCGCAGGCCGCTATACTGTTTGATCTGGAAAAGCGCGGCGCCCTTACGATCTGCCGCAGTGTGGCGCAAATTCAAGCAACTTTGAACGCGGGCAAGATTGCGGCGATTTTCCATATCGAGGGTGCCGAGGCGATTGACGCAGATCTGAACACTCTAGAGGTGCTTTATCAGGCGGGGCTGCGTTCGATCGGACCTGTCTGGAGCCGTCCGACGATCTTCGGCCACGGCGTTCCCTTCCGCTACCCCAGTGGCCCCGACATTGGCCGCGGTTTGACCGATCATGGTTTGCGGCTGGTGCAGCGCTGCGATGAATTGGGAATAATGGTGGACTTATCGCACCTGAATGAAGCAGGGTTTTGGGACGTGGCACGGCATTCTGGCAAACCACTTGTCGCGACACATTCAAATGCGCATGCGATCTGTCCGCATAGCCGCAATCTGACGGATAAGCAGCTGGCCGCCATTCGTGAAAGCGATGGCATGGTGGGTTTGAATTTCGCAGTCGCCTTTCTTCGGGACGACGGGCGTATGCTGTCTGATGTGCCGTTGGAGCAGATGCTCCGACATCTTGATCATTTGATCACACATCTGGGCGAAGACCGAGTCGGGTTTGGCTCGGACTATGATGGGGCAGTGGTGCCAGAGGATCTGACCTCTTGTGCTGGGTTACCCAAACTAAGACAGGCAATGGCGAAGCACGGCTACAACGATGCGTTGATGGCCAAGCTTTGCCACAAAAATTGGCTTCGCGTGCTTGAAAAAACTTGGGGGCATTAAAGCTGAAAGTCGCGAAGACCACATAAAATCCAACAGGAAAGGTTACACTAATGAATGCATTGAACCGATTATTGACAAGCGCGGCCATTGGTCTTGCAGTCAGCGTGACGTCCTTCTCGGCTTTTGCCGAGACGCCGGCGAACATGCTGGTGATTGCAAACCGCATCGACGATGTGACCACAATTGACCCGGCTGAAAGCTTTGAGTTTGCAGGCTCTGACATCAGCCGCAACATCTACGGACGTTTGGCCTATCTGGACCCGCTGGATCTGGCCACAGGTTACAAACCCGATCTTGCTGAAAGCTGGGAAGTCTCTGCGGATGGCAAGACGATCACGTTCCCAATGCGCGAGGGCCCGAAAGTCGCCTCGGGCAATGCGGTCACGGCAGAAGACGCGGCATTCTCGCTGCAACGTGTTGTTCTGCTGAACAAAACGCCCGCGTTTATCTTGACGCAGTTTGGCTTTACACCCGAGAATGTGGCCGAAAACATCAAGGCTGACGGCAACAAGCTGATCCTGACGACGGATAAGAAATACGCGACGTCTTTTGTGCTGAACTGCCTGACCGCCACCCTTGGCGCGATCGTGGACAAAGCAACCGTCATGGCCAACGAGGTCGACGGTGACATGGGCAACACGTGGCTGAAAACCAACTCTGCGGGCTCTGGTCCCTACAAGCTGGACAGCTGGAAGCCGAATGAAAGCGTCACCTTGTCGCTGAACCCGAACTTCGATGGCGATAAGCCTGCGATGGAGCGGGTGATTGTGCGTCACGTTACCGAAAGCGCCTCGCAACGCCTGCTTCTGGAACGCGGCGACATTGATATCGCGCGCAACCTGAACCCTGAAGACATTGCTGGCGTGACCGCCGCAGGGGGTGTCAAGGTCGAGGACGAGCTGAAAGGCCGTTTGATGTATCTGGCGCTGAACGGCAAACATCCGGTGCTGTCCAAGCCGGAAGTGCGGCAGGCGTTCAAATATCTGATCGACTATGAAGGTATGGTAAACAGCTTCCTCAAAGGCCAATACACCATCCATCAAAACTTCCTGCCTGCCACCTATCTGGGCGCGTCGAACGAGAACCCGTTCACTTACAACATCGAAAAAGCCAAAGAGTTGCTGGCCGCTGCTGGTGTTGAAAACCTTGAAGTGGAAATCGGCGTTCGCGAAGCGCAAGAGCGCATCGAGATCGGCCAAACCTTCCAGAATGCCGCAGCACAAGCGGGTATCAAAGTGAACATCACCGTTGGTACCGCCAAGCAGATCCTTGCGCGGTATCGGGCGCGGGACTTGGATGTCTACCTTGGCGCTTGGGGTCCGGACTATCCCGATCCCCAAACCAATGCAGGCACCTTCGCCTATAACCCCGACAATTCTGACGAAGCCAATGCCACGGGTCTTTTGGCTTGGCGGACAGGTTGGGACGCTGGCGATCTGAGCGGCAAAGTGGATGCTGCCGTGACGGAAGGCGATCTTGAAAAGCGGGTTCAGATGTATCAGGAAATCCAGAAGGAATTCCGTGAAGTCTCGCCTTTCGTGATCATGTTCCAGCAGATCGAACAATCGGCCCTGCGCGAAAATGTGACGAACTGGTCGACGGGTCAGGCTGTGACCTCTGCCGCTTACTGGCAGGTGACGAAATAAATGGCCCTTACTGAGGACCGTAAAGAGAGGCGCCCCACGCGGGTGCCTCTTTCCGAACAAATAGGGCCGCTGCTCAAGACGATTTTGCTGACCGTCGGCTCTATCGCTGTGACGTTGCTTGGGCTGCTCTTTATTACCTTCATCATTGGCCGCGTGATGCCAATCGACCCGGTTCTGGCGATTGTGGGCGAGCGGGCGTCGAAATCGACCTATGACGCCGTCTATTTCCAGTTGGGGCTGGATAAGCCGCTGCTGGTGCAATTTTTCTATTACCTTTGGGACGTGCTGCATCTGGATTTCGGGACCTCGCTTTTGAACGCGCGACCTGTGTCCGAGGATATTGCGCGGGTTTTCCCTGCGACGATGGAACTTGCGACACTGGGCATTTTCTTTGGCGTCGTCTTTGGCATTCCGCTGGGTGTACTTGCCGCAGTGCGCCAAGGAACATGGATCGACCAAGTTGCCCGCATTTTGGCCCTTGTGGGCTATTCGATGCCGATATTCTGGCTTGGTCTTATGGGGCTTTTGCTTTTTTACGGCATCCTTGGCTGGGTTGGTGGGCCGGGGCGCGTCGGTATTTTCTATATCGATGTAGTGCCAAGCATCACCGGAATGATCCTTGTTGATGCGGCGATTGCTGGCAATTGGGACGTGTTCAAAGACGCGTTTTCCCACATCATTCTGCCCGCTTCGCTGTTGGGGTATTTCTCGCTGGCCTACATCAGCCGGATGACCCGGTCTTTCATGTTGGAACAGCTAAGCGCCGAATATATCACAACCGCCCGTGTCAAAGGCATGTCGGAATGGGATGTGGTTTGGAAACACGCGTTCAAGAATATCCGAGTGCAGCTGATCACCGTTATTGCGCTGAGCTATGCCAACCTGCTTGAAGGTTCGGTTCTGACCGAGATTATTTTCTCGTGGCCCGGCATCGGCAGCTACATCACAACTGCACTGCTAAGTGCTGATATGAATGCCGTTTTGGGCGGCACCGTCGTGGTCGGGCTGATTTTCATCCTGCTCAATATCTTTTCGGACCTTCTTTATAAGGTCTTTGATCCCCGCGCTAAGTAGGAAAACGAACCTGATGAGTGAGACCCAAACACTGAGAGAGTGGCTGTTGACGGATACGCCGACCTCGCGTCGTCATGCAAAACTCTCGGCGATCTATCACGGCTGGTTGTCGTTCCGTTCCAACACCATGGCGATGATCGGGCTGATAATTTTGGTGGCTCTGGTCTTCATCGCGGTGGCCGCGCCGATTGTCGCGCCGCATGATCCCTTTGTTCAGGATCTTGGCAACCGGCTGTCCCCTCTGGGCACCGAGGGCCATATCTTTGGCACCGACAGTCTGGGCCGCGATATTCTGTCGAGGCTGATTTATGGCGCGCGGATCACGCTTTACATCGTCGCTTTGGTCGCCTTGATTGCGCCGATCGCTGGGCTTCTGGTTGGAACAGTCTCGGGATATGTCGGCGGCTGGGTTGATGTCGTCTTGATGCGGATCACCGATATTTTCCTCGCTTTCCCGCGTTTGGTACTGGCGCTGGCTTTTGTGGCGGCCCTTGGCGCTGGCATTGAAAACGCTGTGCTGGCCATCTCGCTTACCGCATGGCCCCCTTATGCCCGCATCGCCCGGGCCGAGACGCTGACAATCCGGTCGTCCGACTATATCAGTGCGATAAAGCTGCAAGGCGCTGGGCCGCTTCGCATTATCACCAAGCACATCTGGCCGCTGTGTATCTCGTCGCTGATTGTCCGGGTGACCTTGGATATGGCCGGTATCATCCTGGCGGCGGCGGGCCTTGGGTTTCTGGGTCTAGGTGCCCAACCGCCCAGCCCGGAATGGGGTGCCATGATCTCGGAGGGGCGACGATTCATTCTGGATCACTGGTGGGTCGCGACCATGCCGGGGCTTGCGATTTTCACCGTGTCGCTGGCCTTCAATCTGCTGGGCGATGGCTTGCGTGATGTGCTTGACCCGAAAGCAGGTGAATAATGACAACGCTTCTTGATGTTGAAAACCTTTGGGTCAAATTCCCGTCGCGACATGGCGTGTTCGACGCGGTGCGAGGGGTGTCTTTTACGCTGGGAAAAGAGCGGCTGGGCATTGTCGGTGAAAGCGGGTCCGGCAAATCCATGACGGGGCGCGCGATCTTACGCCTGATCCGACCGCCGGGCATTGTCGAGGCGGACCAGATCAGCCTGGACGGCGTCGATCTGATGCAGAAATCCGAAAAGGAAATGCGCGCCGTGCGGGGGCAGAGGATCAGCATGGTGATGCAGGACCCTAAGTTCTCGCTTAACCCGGTGATGACCGTTGGCGACCAGATTATCGAGGCGTACCGATTGCACAATTCCGCCTCGAAAGCGGATGCTTACGCCAAGTCGCTTGAGATGCTGGAGGCGGTCTCGATCCGCGATTCCGAACGTGTGATGCGGGCCTACCCGCACGAGATGTCGGGTGGTATGGGCCAGCGGATCATGATTGCGATGATGCTGATCCCAAACCCGGAAATCTTGATTGCGGACGAGCCGACCTCTGCGCTGGATGTGTCAGTGCAGCGTCAGGTCCTTGATATAATGGACAAGTTGGTAAAAGAACGCGGCATGGGCCTTATCTTCATCAGCCATGATTTGAACCTTGTCGCCGATTTCTGCGACCGCGTGCTGATCATGTATGCGGGCCGTATTGTCGAGGTCTGTGATGCCGATAAATTGCATGACGCCAAACACCCCTATACGCGCGGCCTGCTGAATTCGCTGCCGCGTCTTGATGCGCCGCGTGACCGGCTTGACGTGCTGCGGCGTGATCCCGAATGGTCGAAAGCGCCCAGCGTGAGTGGCCGGTTATGAATATGCTTGAAGTGCAGGGGCTGAACGTCTGGTTTGGCAAAAACCGTGACCGGGTAGACGCCGTGAAAGACGCAAGTTTTGTCGTCCAGCGTGGCGAGAGCTTCGGGCTTGTGGGCGAAAGTGGGTCGGGCAAATCGACAATCTTGCGCGCGATCACGGGCCTTGCGCCGACCTGGTCTGGCGCGATCACGGTCGAGGGCAACCTCATCGGCAAAACGCGCCCGAAAGCCTTTTTCAAGACGGTGCAGATGGTGTTTCAAGACCCCTACGCTTCGTTGCATCCGCGCCATTCCGTTGATGCAGTGCTGGGTGAGACGCTGCATTTGCATGGCTTTGACGATATAGACACAAGGGTTGTGAAGCTTCTGGAGGACGTGGGCCTTGGTCAAAAGTTCCGCTTCCGCTACCCACATCAGCTTTCTGGTGGGCAGCGTCAACGTGTGGCAATTGCCCGCGCTTTGGCGCCAAAACCCGATCTGCTTTTGCTGGACGAACCGACCTCGGCGTTGGACGTGTCTGTTCAGGCCGAGATCCTGAACCTGCTGGCTGATCTTCGGGCGGATCGGGGCCTGACCTACCTGATGGTTTCGCATGATTTGTCTGTTGTCGGCCATATGTGCGACAGGCTGGCTGTGATGAAGGACGGCGAAATTGTCGAGATACTCGATGTCGCCGCACTTCGGGCACTGGATGCGAAACATCCGTACTCCAAACAGCTGCTGAAGGCATCTATCTAGCAACGGCCCCCACGCCAAGGTGCCCGCGCGCAAAACAGCGCCGTTCGTGGCAGGTGACGCCGCCTACAATTCACGTTGCCATTGCGGACAGCGAATGGGCCGCGCCCTTTGGGCAAAGGTGTCGCTTATGCCAACCGGCCCCACAGATCATACTCGCCTGCCTCTTCGACCTCGACGGTCACGATATCGCCGGGGTTTAGGGCCTCAAAACCCTCGTCGATGAACAGGTTGCCGTCGATCTCCGGGGCGTCAGCTTTGGTGCGGCACGTGGCGCCGTCTTCGTCGACCTCGTCCACGATGACTTGCATCACTTGGCCGATTTTGGCGGCCAGCTTCGCCTCTGAAATCGCCTGCGCCTTTTCCATGAAGCGATTCCAACGGTCTTGTTTGACCTCAGCGCTGACATGGTCGGGCAGCGCGTTGGAGCGGGCACCGGCGACATTTTCGTATTGGAAGCAACCGACGCGGTCGAGTTGCGCCTCGTCCATCCAACCCAAAAGGGTCTGAAATTCGGCCTCGGTCTCGCCGGGATAGCCGACGATGAAGGTCGACCGCAGGGTGATATCGGGGCAGATCGTACGCCAGGCGGCAATCTCGTCCAGGGTTTTGGCGGCGGCGGCGGGGCGGGCCATGCGGCGCAGCACATCCGGGTGGGCGTGCTGGAACGGAATGTCGAGATAGGGCAGGATCAAGCCATCTGCCATCAGCGGGATTAGGTCGCGCACATGCGGATAGGGGTAGACGTAATGCAGTCGCACCCAAGCGCCAAGCGAGCCCAGATCACGGGCCAGATCAGTGATATGAGCGCGGTGATTGCGGTCGGTCGCATGTTTGATATCAACGCCGTAAGCCGAGGTGTCCTGGCTGATGACCAGCAATTCGCGCACACCAGCAGCGACCAGTTTTTCGGCTTCGCGGATCACGGCATGGGCGGGGCGGGATTGCAATTTGCCGCGCATATCCGGGATGATGCAGAACTTGCATTTGTGGTTACAGCCTTCGGAGATTTTCAGATAGCTGTAATGGCGCGGGGTCAGGGTCACGGCAGACGCGGGCAGCAAGTCGATAAACGGATCGGGGCTGGGCGGTACGGCCAGGTGGACCGCGTCTAGCACATCCTCATATTGATGCGGGCCGGTCACCGCAAGGATTTTGGGGTGATGCTCGCGGATGTAATCGGGCTCGGCCCCTAGGCAGCCGGTCACGATAACCCGGCCATTTTCTTTCAGCGCTTCGCCAATGGCATCAAGGCTTTCGGCCTTGGCGGAGTCCAAAAACCCGCAGGTGTTCACGATGACCGCATCGGCCCCCGCATAGTCTGGGCTGATTGCGTAGCCTTCGGCGCGCAGGCGCGTCAGGATGCGTTCGCTATCGACCAGCGCCTTGGGGCAGCCGAGCGAGACCATGCCGATCATTGGCTGACCCACGCGCCGGGGTTCGGCGATGCGGGCTTTGGGGGCGATATCGGGGCGGAGGCTGGGTGGATTCTGGGTCATAGCGCTGGATATATCTGGGAATCGGGCGCGGGGGAAGCATTAGGATTTGGGAATTAAATTTGACTAAACGGTTGTTTTGGAAGGGTTTGCGGTAAATGGCCTGATTGGGCGGGATATTTATGCAAAAAGGGGGGCTGCCTGCCCCCCT
>JBLIGH010000149.1:0-7761 GCA_047636855.1 Pseudorhodobacter sp. | reverse complement strand
AACACGAACAGCGGGTGATAACACATGCAGCCGAAGTGACCGTTCCAGGCCGTACCTTCCTGCGCGCCATGGGTCGGGCTGACCGAGCTATCCATATCCAGCGTGATCCACTTGGGCGGTTTGCGTTCGTGAACCCGGTCGATCCATTGTCCTGATAAATCCGCCAGCGCGCTGCGATTGTCCGAAGTTGCCAGCACCTCGGTCTCGAACCTGCCCATCTGGCTTGCGGACGCGGCCCTGGCATCGACGGCACGTCCGCCGACGACCTGCCGCATCACCGGATCAAGCGATAAACGATCCGCGTCATTCACATCATCGTACCCGGCCAGCCGCCCGAAGACCGACTGGCGCAACAAGCCGACCAGCGAGTGCAGACGATTGTTGCCAGTTCGCGTGTCTCTCAGTAATCCGCCAGCAATGTCGTGCAGGCCCAGGACTTCATCCAGTTCCCGAAACAACAGCAATCCACCGTCCGAACTGATCTTGGAACCATGGAGTTCCAGCCGCACCCGACGGTCAAAACCGACCCGAACTTCACCTGTTTTGCCTGCACACTCCGGGTGATCCATAACCAACCGCCTCCAGCCCTATTAACGTGCTGAAATATAACACATTACTGGCACTCAGAGGCGCAAAATAGTCAAGTTACTTGGGGAATGCGGGCTAAAGCTGATCGTACCAACAATTGCCAGTGAACATTGGGTGACCTTGATGGCCGACTGGCAATGCGTTCTCGAAAGTTTTACCGATCCTAAAGCCGGTGTAGAGCAGCTTTTTTGGACCAAAAATTATCTCACTGTTAAGTCATACCCAGTTGAATGTGCGTCCTTGTATGATCTTTCCGGTACAGTCCAAATGGTGGGCGCCGTAATGGCCATGACGAGGGGGAAAGGTACTTTTCCCAAAGCCAGCTTTCAGGTCGACTTCGAGTCTATTGGTCCTACAGGGGCAAAAACGAAAACCAAACAGATACTTGCGTTTGAATTCATCAAGGGAAATTTCAAAAAGGCCTGAATCTATAGTCCTTGGAACCCATAGGCGTTAATATGGTTATTTTTGTTCAA
The DNA here is from genome assembly GCA_047636855.1 of Pseudorhodobacter sp. Taxonomy (GTDB): domain Bacteria; phylum Pseudomonadota; class Alphaproteobacteria; order Rhodobacterales; family Rhodobacteraceae; genus Pseudorhodobacter. Next base: position 6,697 of record JBLIGH010000149.1, on the reverse strand, counting down.
ATTCTGGCCCCGGCTAAAATTCCGAAGGAATAATGTGCCAAAAAACCTTGGCAAAACCAGCTTTGATTTTTTCGCCTTTTGCCCGCGACAAAGCAAACAGGCATTCTTACGAGGCACTGCATTGGCCCTTATGGGCTTAAAGGCGACCTTGGGTCTGGCATTTATTTGCGCTATGATGCCTCCAAAAGGGAGGCCACCATGCTCATAGGGATTGATCCTATTCTGAACGCTGACGTACTTTATGCCTTGCGCGCGATGGGGCACGGGGACGACCTGATAATTGTCGATACGAATTTTCCGTCCGACAGCATCGCCCGCGAGACGGTGCTGGGCACGGTTTTGCGCATCGACAGGCCCGCAGCCGAAGTGGTCAAAGCGGTGCTTTCGATCTATCCAATCGACACTTTCGTCGATGATGCCGCCGCGCGGATGGAAGTGGTGGGCGAGCCCGAGACCCTTCTGCCCGTCATGCAAGAGGTACAAGCCGCCGTCAGTGCGGCCAAAGGCCCAACGATGATCAGCGTCGAACGGTACGCCTTTTATGACCGCGCCAAACAGGCATATGCCGTGATCCAAACCAGCGAGCGGCGCTTTTACGGCTGCTTTGCGTTGCGCAAGGGCGTTGTGCCGCCTGACGAGGCGTAAGTGATGGGAACTGTCGTTATTCTGGGCGTCTTTGTCGCCGACACGGCATATCGCGCCGCCCGTATGCCTAAAATGGGCGAGACTATCATGGGCAGCTCTTTCGCACTTGGTCCCGGCGGCAAAGGATCAAATCAGGCCGTTGCCAGCGCCCGTATGGGGGCACAGACGCATATGATCTCCAAGCTGGGGCAGGATGATTTCGCCACGCTGGCGCTGAACACTTGGGCCGAGGCGGGCGTGGTGCCGCATGTTCAGCAGGTCAGCGACAGCTATACCGGGGCTGCATATATCTTCATCGAGGACAGCACAGGCGACAATGCGATCATCGTAACGCCCGGTGCTGCGGCCTTGATCAGCGTCGCAGATATCGAGGCGCAGGCCGGGCTGATCGGCAGCGCCTCCGTCTTTGTAACTCAGCTGGAACAACCGATGGCCGCTGCCGTCCGGGGGTTACAGATTGCCCGTGCCGCAGGCGTGGTCACGGTGCTGAACCCGGCACCTGCTGCGACCTTGCCGGACGGGATGTTGGCCTTGTGCGACTACATAACCCCCAACGAGACCGAATGCGAAGCCTTGACGGGTATCGCCATCCTGACAGAAGCTGACGCGGCAAGGGCCTGTGAGGTTTTGCGCGATCTTGGGGTGAAAACGCCGGTGATCACGATGGGCGAGCAAGGTGCATATCTCTACGGTCATGGCCTTGTGCCTGCGGTCAACGCAGGCCCGGTGGTCGAGACCACGGGCGCAGGCGATGCGTTCAATGGCGGTTTCGCCGCCGCTTTGTCCGAAGGGTTATCACCGCTTCAAGCTGCGCAATATGGCTGTGCAACGGCAGGGCTTTCCGTGACCAAGGCGGGCACGGCGCCGTCAATGCCGACGCGCGAAGCTGTCGACGCGCTGCTCCGCTCGCTTCGCTAAAGCAACTTTCCCGGCCATCAGGGCGCCGCTAACCCGGGGCCCTGATGCATTTGCCCTTTGTGCTGGGTTTGGCGCAGACCAAAGACCGGGGCTTGCACCGCCGCCCATCCCGGCCGCCGGTCGCAAGGTTTTGGGCCAAATCAACCGTTGGCAGCCTCCAAAGAAACCGCCGCAGCCACACCATTCGTCAGCATTTCAGTCAAAACACCTTCCACAGAGGCCCGCCAGTGGGGGCTGCCTTTTAGATCATCAGGAAACAGCGCAGGCAATTCGTGCAATGTTGATGAAATAGCCTGCGCATTGCGCGGCACGGCAGATAGAGCCGCCGCAATTTCGACCTCGCGTGGATCGCGCAATGCATAAGCCTTTCCGGTTTCATCTTGCCCCAGACAATACCGCATCCAGGCCGCAGTCGCGAATGCAAAGGGGCGAATGTCCTGCCCAGCGCGAAGCGTATCAACGGCCGCGGCGAAAATGCGCTGCGGCAGCTTTTCAGTACCGTCCATTGCAATCTGATAGGTCTCGTGGCGTATCGCTGGGTTTCGAAACCGTGTTTCAAGGTCGCTGGCGTATTGCCCGAAATCCACACCGGGCAAAGGGCGCAACACCGCGGCGGCGGCAGCAAGATGTCGGCTTACAAGCCGCGCCAGATTTGGATCACCCATCACGTCGCGCACATAGCGGTGACCCGACAAAAACCCCGCGTAAGCCAACATTGTGTGCGTGCCATTCAACATCCGAAGCTTCATCTGCTCATAAGGCTCAACATCCGCGACAAAGATTGCGCCGCCATGCTCCCATGCCGGACGGCCTTGGCTGAAGCGGTCTTCGATGACCCATTGGGTGAACGGCTCCGTCTCGATCGCTGCGGCATCGATGCATCCGGTAAGGCTCGTGGCATCGCGCAGGGTGTCTTGGGTCGCAGCCGGGGTGATGCGGTCCACCATACATGCCGGGAAGTCGACGTTCGTTTCGATCCAGTCGGCCAGTTCGGGATCGGTGATCCGGGCAAATCCAATCACGCCACCCTGCAAAAAGCGGCCGTTGTTTGGTAGGTTGTCGCAACACAATACAGTAAAGGGCGCAATTCCAGTCGCGCGCCTGCTGGCAAGTGCCGCCGTCAGCAGACCAAGCACACCCGTGGGCATCTTTGGCGACGCAACATCAGCCGCTATTGCCGGATGCTGGCGATCAGGCGCGCCAGTTGCCCGGTCGATGCCATAGGCTTTTTCGGTAACGGTCAGCGTCACGACACGTATTCCCGGATCGCAAAGCGCACTAAGCGTGGCCTGTGGATCGGCTGCGATAACCGCCGCGATAGAGCCGATAATGCGACCCGCAGCACCCTGTGCGCTTCGTTCGATTAATGTGTAAAGCCCGTTTTGCGGCTCTAGTGCAGTTGCGATAGCCCGGCTGCGCAAGCTGACACCGATAATGCGCCAATCGCCACCCATCTTGGAAATGGCGGCATCGGTCATAACGGCCTGATGCGCGCGGTGAAAAGCGCCAAGACCCAGGTGAACAATGCCCACACCATGCGCTGCCGGCTCATATTCGGGCAAAGCGACTGTTCCGGTGACGTCCGACAATTGCGTTAAGCGTGCGGCGGTCATTGCGCCCCTCCAGTGCTGAAATGAGTCAATGCGGTCATGATGCCGCGCAGTTCGGCCAGCCCTTTCAGACGGCCGATCGCGGGATAACCCGGCTGCGCCTTACGTGTCAGGTCGTCAAGGATATCCTGCCCGTGATCCGCTCGAAAAGGAATAGAAGCGTCGCTTCGCCCCGTATCACGCCGCGCTTTTTCCTGACGTATCACTGCCGCGATCAGTGCAACCATATCGGTGTCGCCCTCTAGATGTGAGGCTTCGTGGAAACTGCCGCTAATATCCATGCTCTCGCGTTTGACATTGCGCAAATGCAGAAAATGCACGCGGTCACCCAGCCGGTCCATCATGCCGGGCAGGTCATTATCGGGTCGCGCCCCAAGCGAGCCCGAGCAAAGCGTAACCCCGTTCGACGGCAGATCAACCGCATCAAGGATCTGGCGGTAATCTGCCTCGCTGGACATAATGCGCGGCAATCCCAATAACGGCACAGGCGGATCATCAGGATGACAGCACAGACGCATCCCCAGTTCCTGCGCCACGGGGGCAACCTCTGACAGAAAATCAATCAAATTGACGCGAAGGCGATCCTCACTGATGCATGCATAAGCAGCAAGATGGTGGCGCAGGTCAGCAAGCGAGAAATTCTCGGCTGCACCCGGCAGGCCAAAAACCACGTTGCGCACCAGCCTGTCTTTGTCGGCATCAGACATCGCGGCGAACACATGATTTGCTGCCGTTACGACTTCGGGCGTGTAATCCGCCTGCGCCCCGCTTCGCGCAAGGATGAAAAGGTCGAATGCGGCAAACACGGGCAGCTCAAAGCGCATGCAGGTCGCACCAGTGCTTAGGCGGTACGCAAGATCGGTGCGCGTCCAGTCCAGCACAGGCATGAAGTTGTAACAGACGGTGCGCAGGCCTGCTTGATGCAAGTTACGCAGCGACTGCGTCCAGGCTTCCAGATGCGCACGCCAATCGCCGCTTTGTCGCTTGATATCCTCGGACACAGGCAGGCTTTCGACAACCTCCCATTGAAGGCCGGACGGCGTGCCGTCTGTCATGGTCGCGATCTCTGCCTGCCTTTGGGCAATTGCGTCAGTTGTCCAGACGCAACCGTTTGGGATGTGGTGCAACGCCGAGACAACGCCCTCGACGCCGGCTTGCAACATATCGTCAACCGATACGCGATCATGTGGCCCGAACCACCGCCAAGTTTGCCGCATTCTTCACGCCTCTTACCATTACTGCACTCTTGCTAACGCATAGCACCGTGATTCACTGTTGACTAGTATGGTAGTTATCATGCAGGATGACATCAGGGGAAAACATGCATCAAATGACCGCCAAGAAGACCGACAACTTCATCCGGCTGGATACGAAAGCCCCTGTCGGACCCCAAATGTTCCGCCTGCTGCGGGACCGCATTGTGCGTGGCGAGCTGGAGCCAAATACACGCCTGTCCGAAGTTGACATTGCCGCGCTTTACGGCACCAGCCGCCAGCCTGTACGCGAGGCGTTCATCAAATTGTCAGAGGCATCCCTGGTCGAAGTGCGCCCGCAAAGAGGCAGCTTTGTCAGTCGAATCGATATGGCGGCGGTTCGCGCGGCCCAATTTGTACGCGAGGCGGTTGAGGCTGATATCGTGCGCCGTGTTGCAAAACAGATCGAACCTGCCGCACTTGGCGAACTTTATGCAATACTGGCCGCGCAGACCGAAGCAACCGAGGCCGACGACCCGCAGCCCTTTATGGCACTCGACGAGGCGTTTCACCGCAAGCTGGCAGAAATTGCCGGGCAAGGCGCTGGGTGGAATTTCCTCCAACCGCTCAAAACGCAAATGGACCGTGTCAGGCATCTAAGCGCCCGGCAGTTTCCACGCCAGATCCTAGTGCAGCAACATAAGCAAATTTTTGACGCGATCAAATCGGGCGATGCAGCCACCGCAGAACAAAAGATGCGCCATCATCTGCGGCAAGTCTTGCAAGATGTGCCGACTGTGGCCGCAGCCCACCCTCATTTCTTCGAACTTGAAACACCATGATCGGTGCATCCGTGCTTCAACTGGCGCTACCTTTGCAGTCTGGGCCCTTCCGGGGACATTGCGCAAAAGCCAGACGCAGACACGGTCTAAACCGGGGCTTTGACATCCCTGCACCCCGGCGTTTTCCCGTGGCTCTGCGCCCTTTTCTGGATGCGCTCGGGCGCGCTTGGCATTCACGCGGCAGGCGACATACGCAGGTCGTTTTGGACCATTGGCAGACGGCTGGCGTCGCCTGCGACTGGGGCAAGCGCTGTGATTTTACGGCAGCGACGGAGGGATGCGTCGGCTTCGCGAAATGGCGATGGAAGCGAGGAAAATTTACAACTCGGCAAGCTTTAACGCCGACATAACGACGCTGGCGTTCGGTCCCTGCGCGTCACGACGCAACCCTGACAGATCGACAGCGGTAGGTTCGTCAAAAGGATTTTACCCCACCACCGGAACGAGGACGAAGCGCAGAGGAGTGCGCTTCTGGCGTACGATTTGGCCAGACAAAATTATAAATTTTGAGGCCAAAATGTGATCCTGGCTTTGCCAAGATCATCAAAGGGCCCTGCATTCAGCTATTTTCTGAACAGGGAAAACCGAGGGAGAGAGAAATGACAAAATTTAACAATTCTATCGCGCGCCGGAGCGTGTTGCGTCTTGGCGGTGCAGCACTTGCGGCCCCAATGCTGTTGCGCACCGCTTGGGCACAAGAAACCCATGTCTGCAAAATCGCCCATTCCGAAGCGATCGGCTCGCCGTTTACGAATGCTTTCGAAAAATGGGCGATGATGCTGAATGAACGCAGCGAAGGGCGCATTGATGCGCAACATTTCCCAGCCAGTCAGCTTGGTGGTTTGGCCCAACTGCTAGAGATGAGCCGGATCGGCACCATTCAGGTGACGGCTGCCGGGCCAGACAGCGAAGAAGCCATCGCGCCCGAGATTGCGGCAACGGCTGGCGCGCCTGGGTTCATCTACAAAAACGAAGCCCATGTTGACGCCGTTTTGCAGGGCGATATCGGCCAAGAGATCAGCCAGATTGCCCGTGCAAAAACCGGTGTTGAATTTATTGCCTACGGTGAAGTTGGCTTTCGGCATCTGCTGACCAAAGAACCGGTGACAGATCTGGCAAGCCTTCAGGGCGTCAAGCTGCGTGTCCCCGAGGTCCGTATCTGGGTTGATTTTTGGAAGACGCTGGGATCCAACCCAACGCCGCTGCCCTATTCCGAGCAATATTCGGCGCTGTCGACGGGTGTCATTGATGGGCTCGATTCCGATTACTTCTCGGTTCTTGGCTTCAAGTGGCACGAGCAAGCCAAATACGTCTTGCCGACTTACCATTGGTTCTTGCCCAAGGCGATCCGCATGAATGCAGCCTGGCTCGATGGCCTGCCCGCTGATCTGCAAGAGCTGTGCCGCACTTCGGCCAAGGAAGCCTTTGCCGCGCAACGCACGACCAATCGCGCCGGTGCCGATCAGGCCCTCGAAGACCTTAAGGCCGT
>JBLIGH010000148.1:0-7761 GCA_047636855.1 Pseudorhodobacter sp. | reverse complement strand
GCGATTTTAATCGCTTCATCGGGGCGGTTCAGATTAAACAAAGCCAGGCCCAGGTTTATGTAGTTTTTGCCAGTGTTTTCGGCATAGCTGCCAAGCTTCTTTTCAAAGATATTTAAACTTAAGCGGAACCATATTTCCGATACAGCGTAGTCGCCAGACCGGTGTTTGACCCAGCCGATATTATTCGCCAACCCGGCGACCCCCAAACCTTCATCGCCCTCAATCTCGCGAAAAAACTCCAGCGCAGTTCCGTAAATTTCCAATGCGGTTTCAAACTCACCAAGCGCCTCGTGCGCCATGCCCTGGTTCCACGCGATATCTGCCATTCCAGCGGTATTTGGCGGCTCGGCTTTTTGATAATGCGCCATCAGAATATCCAGAATATCCAGACTTTCAGTGTAGCGAGACAGAAGTTGCAGGGCCAGCGATTGGTCCATCATGGCAGAGACCACCAAGGATGGTGCTTCGGGGTTTTCCGTCAAGGAGCGCGCAATACGCTCGGCCTCTTTGGCGAAGGCCAGCCCGTCGCGGTAATCCGATAAACCCGTTTGGACCCGCCCCAAGATCAATGCCGACGCAGCCGCTAGGAAAAAGTCGTCTTCAGACAGCATCGCCCCGCCAAGCGCCGCCTTGAAATAGGGCAAAGCCGCACGCAAATTGGCTTCCTCCCAGGTTGTGACCAAAGTCGATCCAACCTCGTAAGACGCGTAAGCATCCCCGGCAGAAGCGTTTTGCACCGTTTCAGGTTCAATACTGGCAAGCAGCTCAGACAGATCCGTCTGCGCAAACCCCACGCTGGCCGAAAGCGGCAACACCGCAACCAGCAAAATTACCGCGATTTTGCGCAACCATGACAAACCCAACGCTTCCCCCCCCGCCTAAAACCCCATTGGCCTTCACGCTAGTGGCAAATAAATTTTGGAACAAGCAAAGCTGTCGACGTGACAGGATTTGTCATCAATGCTGAATAGCACGGGCCAATCGCGTTAGTTTTGCGCGTTTGAGCAAGGGCGCCAAGGCTTTTTGCGCGCCCGAAAGCTCGGATGCTTTGGCGCGCACTCGTTCCAATGCGGCCTCGACCTGTTCGGGATGATGCGACCAAAGTTCCCACAGCAGCCCGTCTGGATCGCGGCGTTGCAAGCCTTCGGCAGCCAAAGCCCCGCGTGGAAAATCGCTGGCATTCAAGGTGACGATCGCATCAGCCGAACCCGCGATCGCCGTCGCCAGCACGTGAATGTCGTTTTCATCGGGCAGATGCAGCCGCGCCTCCAGCCCCGGTTGCGCCGCGATGCTTGCCTTGGGAAAGCCTGCCTGCGCGCGGGCGATTGCCGCGTTGGCTTCTGCCTGCGCCAAGGGGCCAAACCGGGCGGCGGCACGTTGCCACTCGCCCAGAATTCGCTCGGACCAAAGCGGGGTGTACAAGCCTTCAGCCGCGACAGCCAACAACGTTTCCCGCATAACAGTTGGGAACAACACGCAGGTGTCCAGCGTAAGCCGCATCAATCGAGCCGGTAAAACAGCGCCTTCAGATAGCCAGACTCGGCCAGTTGCGGCAGCATCGGATGGTCGGGGCCCGCGTGGCCCGTATGCAGCAGTTGCGCCCGGCGCCCACCGCGCCCGATCCCGCGCCCGCAAGCATTGCGAAACCCAGTCAAATCAGCGGCATGAGAGCATGAGCACGTGACCAAATAGCCGCCCGGGGCCACCAAGGGGGCGGCCAGACGCGCAAGGCGTTCGTATGCGCGCAGGCCCGCTTCCAATGCGGGTTTTGAAGGCGCAAAAGACGGCGGGTCACAGATGATCAGATCGAATTGCGCACCCTCGGCTGCCAAAGCTTCCAGCACCGCGAAAGCATCGCCTTGGCGGGTGGTGAAACGGTCGGCAAAACCCGATGCCTCAGCGCCTTTTTCAGCAAGCGCCAAAGCCGGAACAGAGCCATCAACCGCCAAAGCCGATTGTGCGCCTGCGGCCAGTGCAGATAGGGAAAACCCGCCAACATGGCTGAAAAGATCCAACACGCGTGCGCCCTTGGCCAAACTGGCCGCAAAGGTGTGATTGGGGCGTTGATCAAAGAAAATCCCGGTCTTTTGGCCACCGATCAGATCGGCCATATAGACCGCCCCATTCATCGGCACCGAAAGCGGCCCGTCGATGGTGCCGCACAGTTGTACGGTTTCCTCGACAAGCCCTTCCAGACTGCGGGCCCGTCCTGTGCCGTTTTTAAGGATGTTTTTCACCCCTGTCACCGCGATCAGCGCGGCGGTCAATGCGTCCAAATGCGCCTCGGCCCAAGCGGCATTGGGCTGGATCACCGCCGTATCGCCAAAACGGTCAATCACGATGCCCGGCAGATTATCGGCTTCGGCATGGACCAGACGGTAGAAGGGGGCATCATAGATCTGGCTACGCATCGCCAAGGCGCGGGACAGCCGTGCCTCGAACCAGCTTTGATCCAACACCGCTTCGGGATTGGGATCAAGCATCCGGCAGATGATCTTGGAATTGGTGTTGACCGTTACAAGGCCCATGACCCGGCGGTCGCCATCTTCCAAAATGGCCAATGCGCCGGGTTCCAGCTTTTGCGTGCGCCGGTCTGTGACCAGCTCATCAGCATAGACCCATGGAAACCCATGTCGGATTGCCCGCGCCTCTGCCTTTGGTTTCAGGCGGACGGTCGGGCGGCTATCGGGGGCTTTTTCAAGCGAGGGAGAGGGATTGTTCATGCCCCTCCCCTTATCTGGTTCCAATGCGTTCGGAAAGACCGCGCGTTACAGTGGCAGCGGTGATTGTTGCAACAAACGCGAAGCGGTCAGCGGGATCGCAGTATTCCGGCTGGTCAGGGTATCCGTTTCCAATTCAACCTCTTTGGACAATTCGCGCCGAATGCCGTCGCGCAGCGCCTCAATCACCACAACGCGCTGGGTGCGGCCTGCTTGCTCTTGCGCCAAAGCGGCACCACCACCTGCGGCATCGACAGCAATGACAACGGCGCGCGGCCCGTCAAGAATGTAGCCAGTCTGGGCAGAGCGGACAGTCAGGGTGAATTCCATATTGTGCACGCCACCAATGGTATAGCGTGCCTTTTCGCTTAGCGAATGGAAGCGGGTAACTTCGGCGGCCACAATAACTTCAGGGCCTGCCTTCATCGCCGATGTTCCCATGCCGAACGCATCGATGAAAATGTTTTGAACTTGGCTATAGCGATCGCCGCGCGGCTCGCCACGCCAGACAATATCACCCAGAGGGTAGTAACGATTTCCTTCGGAAACCTTCAGGCTGCGCGGAACCGTCACGTCGATTGCAGTCACGTTATATTGCGAGGTCATCACCCGCTTACCAGACGCCACCTGTGCGGCGATGCTTAATGTTCCGCTAGGGTTGTTGTTACGCGATGCAAGATCGGCGCCCCCGCAAGCCGACAGGCCCAAGGTTAATCCAAGTATCGTTAATATGTTCTTTGCCCGCATTGTCGTCCCTTTCCGTGCTTTGTGCATCTGGATGTCGCATTCCGATTTGGGTGCGGAATGTGGCCAAAATGCGGTACAGATGGTGTCAAAGCAGGGAATTGGAGCTGGATCGGCAACAATCATGACCTAAATGTCACAGATTGTGGCGATTTTACCGGATAATTGGTTAATCCGGGTCCCCAACCAAAACGAAGGGCGCCCAATAGGCCGGGTGTGGCCATTGCGGTTTTTGCGGTGTGTCGATCATGGCCAGCATGGCCTGACGCTGGGCTTCGGCGGCATTTAAATCTGGGTTTGCCGCGCGGCGCTCGAAGATATCCGTCATCAGGCTGACGGCCGATTGGCTTTCCACTGGCCAATGAGAGACCAAAAGCGAGCGCGCACCCGCGTAGGTAAAGGCGCGTGCCAAGCCCGAAAGCGCCTGTCCCCCCGGCGCATCGCCGACCGCTGTGTTGCAGGCCGAAAGCACGACCCAATCGGCATTCAATTTGAGCTGGGCAATTTCAGTGGCAGTCAGCAGCCCATCTTCGCCCTGCCCTGCCGTCAGCGCCAAAGCAGGTTCGCCAAGCACGGCATTCCCAACGGCGTCACCCGAAACAAGACCGTGCGTAGCGAAATATAAGATGCCATATTCGCTGAGGTCGGTTGCTTTCAGCCCAGCCTCGGTCGCCGCCTTTCCGGTGCGTTGCGCGGTCAGGTCAGCCCCCACCGCCAACGCCACCTGGGCCAGCTCGTAGGCCGTTTCGGGCAAGGGCGTCAAAGCGCCGCGCAAAACATCCGCGCCTTGAGGCAACGCATTTCCGGTATCGGCATAGCTGGGGTCCGCAAACCCCAAAAGCGGGGCTTTTGCCGGCGCTGTGCGGCGTGACAAGCCTGCAAGCTTCAGCGAATAGACCGAAGGCAACACGGTGATTGCCGCATGCCGGATCAACCAATCCGCCGACATCTCGCTTGCAAGCGGGTCATCCTTTACGATCAAAAGATGCGGAGGGATGGAGCCAAGCACACCGCGCGCATCGATATACAGGTGGGTTTTATCCTTCAGAATCGCATCCACTTTGCCGATGGTTTCGCTGTAAAGCCAATGTGCTGCGTAAAAGTCAAAGCCCTGATCAGGGCTTGTGGCACTGTCATCCAATGCTGCAGCCGCCCGAACCCCAAGGCGCAAAGAGATGCCTTTGCGCACATCTGACACTGCATTGGCAAAGCTTGATGTCGTCCAATTCAGGTTGGCAAAGGCAATGTCGGTATCGGTGACCGCTAGCGCCAGATGCAAATCACCTTCGTCCCTACCGATATCCAAAATGATCAACGCTTCCTGCGGCCCCAGCAAGCTTTGCAATTCTTCAAGCGACAGTGCGGTATCTTGGGTCAGCGCGTTCAATTCCGGGCGACGTTCAAAAAGCGCCTTGGAGTAGTCAGAAATCGCCGCCTCGGTTTCGGACAGATCGGCGCGCAACTGGAACTCTGCCCCCGTGTCACGCTTGGCTAGCGGAATGGAAACCAGCGTTAGAAGATCGGATGAAAGGCGCGTTTGTTTGTCATACATATCAGTGACGATGCGCAATTCCTGCGCATCCTGACCGTCCCCAAGCGAAAGCCTAATCCCCAGCGCCTTTGCCGCAGCGCCCGCTTCGGATGTGAAACCCACTTGAACAAGGCGCAGGAATTCCTTGCCCGCGTTTTTATCGGTCAAGATGCCTTGCGCTGCCGCATCAAAGATCAAGCCAAACAAAGTGTCGCGGCTGCCAAATTGAGCTTTTTCGGCGCGAAGGGCCGCATCCAGTGCGGCAGCGACGTCGCCCACGTCCCAGATCATCGGGGCATAGTTCAACAGCGCCTGCCCTAAGGTCCCGGCCTCGGGTGATAGCTCTCGCTCGTAGATTTCAATGGCCCGGCGCTGTGCGGCAAGGCCTTGATCAAAGGTTGGATTGCTGGGGCCACCTGCGGTCAGAACCAGCGCGTTCAGCTCTTCTATTTTCGCCATTGCCAAGCTGCTTTCGCCGTAGGTCGCAAGCGTCGCCTTTTTTGCCCTGACTATGATTTCGGGCAAAGCATCGCGCTGCTGCGCGGACCACAAAGCATCGGCATATTCGGTTAGGGCCGTAATGGTTGTGGGATGGTTTGGCCCCCAAAACTCGGTCATCAAGGCGATGGCTGTTTCAAAATCCGCAATCGAGCCTGCCGGATCGTCATTTTCGGTTTTGACCCGCGCGGTTTGCAGCAAGACTTCACTGCGCAGCACGATGTTATCCGGGCCCGCTTTTGCGGACAGTTTTGCGTAGACGTTCCCAAAGGTTTCCAACGCTTCGACCGTAAACCCCATGCGCGCGTACAGGGCTGCAAGGTGAAATTGCCAGCGCAGGGTCGTATCATCGTCCGGCCCCAGGATATACTCGGCAGTGGCCACGGCTTCGGCCATCAACGGCAAGGCCTTGCTATGGCTATTGCGATTGCTCAAGGCGATCGCGTAATCCATTGATATAATTAACGCCATTGGATGTTGCGGCAGGTACTCAAGCTTGGCCAGCCGATCCAATTCCATCAAAAAATCAAACGATTCATCCAGTCGGCCTTGTTGCGAGATCATATTGTTCAGGGATCGCCCCACGCGCAGGGTCATGACCTTTGCCGGACCAAGTTCCTTTCGCGCCTGCTCGTAAACCGCGCGGGCTTTGCTTTCTGCACCGGGTAGATCGCCCTCCAAATAAAGGGCGTCAATCGCAAGCATATCTTGTTCAAAAACCTCGGGCTCATAGGCCTGCGCCGCGGTGACCGCACGCGACAAAAGCACAAGGACCGTAAGGATACAGAACAGTGGACGCATCATTTGACCTTTCCCATTCGATCGCAGCCTAGAAGGCGTTGTTTTCCCCGTCTATCCCCCTAAACATGACAAATTGCGTTCGGTCATTGTGGTTTCGGCCCTTTTCTTTGGTCTCAGTTAGCGCTAACATAAGCCAAGCAAATTTGATTGAGGCCGCAAATGACCCTGAACAGTACAATCGACCGAGTGACCGACCGTATTCGCGAAAGATCGGCCAAAAGTCGAGGCGACTACCTGCGCCGCATGGGGCAAGCGGTGGCACAGGGGCCGGTGCGGGCGCATCTTTCGTGCGGCAATCAAGCCCATGCCTATGCCGCGATGGGCGCGGATAAAGACGCTTTAGTGGCCGAACATATGCCCAATATCGGTATTGTGACCGCCTATAATGATATGCTTTCGGCGCATCAGCCGTTCGAGCGTTACCCAGACCTGATCCGCGAAGCCGCGCGCAAAGCCGGGGCCACGGCGCAGGTCGCGGGCGGCGTTCCAGCGATGTGTGATGGCGTGACCCAAGGTCAGCCGGGCATGGAGCTGAGCCTGTTTTCACGCGATGTTATCGCTTTGTCAGCCGGTGTGGCGCTTAGCCATAATTGCTTTGATGCAGCGCTTTATCTGGGGGTTTGCGACAAGATCGTGCCCGGATTGGTGATGGCCGCCGCGACTTTCGGGCATATTCCGGCGGTTTTTGTACCCGCCGGGCCGATGGTTTCGGGCTTGCCCAATGACGAGAAATCCCGCGTTCGCAATGACTTTGCAACCGGCAAGGTCGGACGCGCCGAATTGATGGCGGCCGAGATGGCCAGCTATCATGGCCCGGGCACCTGCACCTTTTATGGCACCGCCAACACCAACCAAATGCTGATGGAATTCATGGGCTTGCACCTGCCCGGCACCAGCTTCGTCAACCCCGGCACAGATTTGCGTGCGGCCCTGACAACGGCAGCGGTGGCGCGTGCCGCCGCGATCACGGCTGCGGGCAATAGCTTCACCCCTGCGGGCGAGGTTTTGGACGAGCGCACATTCGTAAACGGTATGGTGGGCCTGATGGCCTCGGGCGGTTCGACCAATCTGGTCTTGCATTTGCCCGCCATGGCACGCGCTGCGGGCGTTGTGCTGGACCTGCAAGATTTTGCCGATATTTCGGATGCTGTGCCACTGATGGCCAAGGTTTACCCCAATGGTCTGGCCGATGTGAACCATTTCCACGCCGCCGGTGGGCTTGGCTATATGATCGGGCAATTGTTGGATATGGGCCTGCTGCATGCCGATACCAAAACCATCGCCGGCGGCGGCCTGAGCCTGTACCGGCGCGAACCAAAACTACGCGACGGCGAATTGGTTTGGGAAGACGGCCCCGAGGCAAGCCTGAACGAAAAAATCTTGCGCCCCAGCAGCAATCCTTTTGCCAAATCAGGCGGGCTGAAGCAGCTTTCCGGCAATCTGGGGCGCGGTGTCATCAAAGTATCC
>JBLIGH010000147.1:0-7764 GCA_047636855.1 Pseudorhodobacter sp. | reverse complement strand
GGTTCTCGACCAATTTCGATCCAGAGATCAATTTCCGCGAATTCACCGGCACCGTTTACAGCTGGCAAAAAGGCCAATGGCAGTCGAACGAGATGTTCGAGGTTGGTCAGGAATATGACCTGCCCGTGGTCGGCAAGCAAAAGGCCTATATGACCGGCCATGACGAGGTGCATTCCCTGTCGCGCCGTTACCCGGGCGCCGATGTGCGCTTTTGGATGGGCTTTGGGGATCATTACATCAATGTCTTCACCGTCTTGAAAAACCTGGGCCTGCTGTCGGAAAAGCCCGTGAAAACCGCCGAAGGGCTAGAGGTTGTGCCACTGAAACTGGTCAAGGCCGTTTTGCCCGATCCCAGCAGCCTTGCACCCGATTATGTTGGCAAGACCTGTATCGGTGACATCGTAAAAGGCACCAAAAATGGTCTGCCGGTCGAGGTGTTTATCTACAACGTCGCAGACCATAAGGACGCCTATAATGAGGTCGGCTCTCAGGGTATTTCGTACACTGCGGGTGTGCCGCCGGTGGCTGCGGCGATGCTGATCGCGGATGGTACATGGGATTTGGGTGAAATGGCCAATGTTGAAGATCTGGACCCGAAACCGTTCCTCGGGTTGCTGAATAAAATCGGCTTGCCGACCCGGATCAAGGATGCGGCGGGTGACAGGGCTTTGACATTCTGAAGACAAGGCGATGTCGAAAAAAGGGGGGCAATGCCCCCTTTCTTCCTGTCACAACGTCTGTTTTACGCCGAGCGTAGCAAAACTTTCGAACTGTTGATCGCTTGCGCTGCCCGCTCGTAATGCACCCGCTTGGAAGCAGAGCTGGAAGCGGAGCGCAGCAGCTTTGTCGACAGTTTATCCAGAACCTCAGTTGCTTGCGCATTTGCGGTGGCCAAACGCTCTGGGGCGATGGGGCGAATACGGCTGGAACTGGTACGTGGCCCTTTTGGGGTGTTGACCGTGCGACGCGTCGGTGTGGCGGTTGCATCCGCATTCTCGCGCACGACTGCGTTCAACTCGCTCGCCGCAATCGACAAGGCCTGACGTAAATCATCATATTCGCTGCTGGAAGGCACGGCCTGAGCGATGCGGTGAAATTGTTCCCGCAAACAATCGATACGCTCTTCTGGCAAATAATTGTCGCAGATCAAGTTGGAGCTATCCAACGCAGTCACGATGACATCTGTCTGCCCCGTGCTGACTGGGCTGGGGCGATCATCTGAACGATCGGGTTCCCGTTCTACTTCCTCGAGTTCTGGTTCTGGTTCTGGTTCTTCGTAGCATTCGCCGTCACACTCTGAGAAGTCGCCATCATCCGTCCCCAAAGACCCAAACTCGTTTTCATAGGGCGAAAACGGCGCGGCTTGGGACATCTGGGCATCAGCCTCACCCGGGAGCATAATTGAGGCCGGAGTGGCCAAGACCGAGCCTACGGACAGTGCCGCTACAATACCAATGGCAAGGGCCGATGCTGAACCGTAAAAAATGCGCTTAGAAGTCATGGGGTCTCCTTTTCAACACGTTAGTTATTCAAAATATCATTCCAAGAGTGTCACGCCTTAAGTCCAAAAGCCAATCGTATTGCTTTTTGCGTGCCTGGGCCGAAACTGCCGTCAATCGAACCTTTGTAAAAACCACTGTCCGAAAGTTTGCGCTGCAATGCGCGACGCGCGTCAACGGTGAACATGTTAGGCCGATCAACCAATATGTCCAGCACATCCTTGGCACCGGACCGCAAGGCATCATAAAGATAACCGGCGGCCTCTGGTGCACCTTTGCCCTCGATCAAACCATCATCGATCAAAGCCGAGAAGTTGAACAAAGCTTGCGGGTGGCGCAAATCGGCAGCGCGCTCGAACAAGGCAAGCGCCTTTTGCGCGTCAGGCTGCAGGCCCAAGCCACCTTGATATTCCAAAAAGCCCAGATCATTAATCGCATCGGCAAAATCTTGATCGGCGGCAGCTTGGTATAGCCCCAAGGCGCGGCCATCATCTTGCTTCACGCCAATGCCACCCTCGTAAAGCTTGGCCAGCTCAAATTGCGCCTCGGGCGAACCTGCATCGGCGGCGCGGGTTAATAAATCCACCGCCTCGGCGGGATCAAAACGATCCGCGTCAGGGTTCAGCCGCATATAGGCCAACCCGAGCATCGAGCGGGTATCGCCCAATTCCGCCAGCGCGACCAATTGCTTTTCCTGATCAGGGCGAATACCCGACCATGCCACGCGCAAATCGCCTTCGGGGGCTGTGCTTTCGCCATTGGCAGCGCCGGCAAGATAAAACGGCACGCCCGACAAAGACCCATAAGTATGCGGCTCTTGCTGGTTATACGTCTCTGCCAGCACTTTGTCGCGCACCTGGCGGAACATCAGGCTGATCTCTAGCCCCGGCTGTTTCATTTTTTCAGCCAACGCCATGGCAAACGGGCTGTTGGACCCGACACCGTCCAAGGCCACCTGCCCATCGCGCGCCGCAAAGGCGACCAATGTACCGCGATCAGGCGATGGCATCGCCAACCCGCCCGCACCGCCAGCATCCGAGGCCCCCACTGTCACAGTCTCTATTGGGTCAATCAGATCCCCGAACGGATTATTGCGGCAGCTGTCCAAGATAACAATCCGCATCACGCGCGCCCGGTCTACGGTTTCCAGAAAATTCTTGAGCGAAACAGATTGGCGCTGCACATCACGGTTAGAGCGCACATCCGCATCTGCCGGTATCAGAAAATTCTTGCCCTGAACCTCGACCCCGTGCCCGGCAAAATAGATCAATGCCAGCTCGGCGGTTTCCGAGCGAAACGAGAAGCTTTCCATCGCCTGTGAGAGTTCCGCATAGCCGGCATCCACCACCAGCGTGACCTCAAACCCGATGCCCGTCAGAGTCTCGGCGATCAGCCGAGCGTCATTGGTCGTGTTATCCAACGTCTCGATGTTTTCGTATTTCGCAATCCCAATGACCAGAGCCACCCGATCGGCCCAAGCCTGCGCAGGCGCTATGACCAGTGCCAATGCAAAAGCAGCTTTAATAGCCACCGCCCCGATCCAATGACGCATGGGAACCTCCAAAACTATAAACTCAAAAAACCGCAGTAATTTTTAAATACATACCGCTAAAAGCGTGATTTGTGAAGGGCGGCACTTGACCTCACGACGCAGCAGCGCCGAGGTCACGAAATTGTCATCAAATCTCGCCTGCGCTGCGCCAACGGGAAATCATCTCTTTTGAGACTTCGAAATGCATCGAATCTTCACGCCCAAAAGATGCCCCCCAGAACCAACCTTCTTCTTGGAAGAAATCTGACAGGATCGTCAGACCAAGCTGCGTCTTGCCATCCCCAAGAGTGTCCAGAACCCCGTCAATGTTCAGGTCAACAGCAAGGCCAAAGGCATGCGTCGAGACCGAATTTTGCGACCCCCGGATACGGCGAACACACAGCGCCCCAGCAGTAGAGATACGGTTATACAGGTCAACATCGGTCTGTTTGACCCGCTCGAACACCCGGCGCATGGATTCGACGGCTGGGCGCAGCATGTTCACCCGGATGGGGCCGACATCGCCCAGAACCAGCAATTCCTTCAGCTTCGGGTTGGTCATCGCCTCGCAATCATCGGACAATTGTTCACGTGGCGGGCCAAACATTTCCAAAAGAAATGAAGGCCTTGAAACGGAAATCCCATTGTTGATGCCACGGCGCCCAGCGATTTGGACCACCTGCGCATAGCTGTCGACGATCTGATTGCCATTCAGCGCCTCAAAGGGCGCGTTGGGGTCTTGCTCTTCCATCGCAAACGGCTCGCTTGGTTGGCGCTGAAGCCGAGACAACTCTTCTTCAACCGTACCAAGCCGAAATTGCAAATCTTCCATCTGTTGACGTAAAATTTCAATTTCGATTCGCGCGCCACTATCGACAGCGGTTCCGACCCCGCCGCCCCCGGAACCGGTGGAGGGTGAAAAAATGTAAGACCCAACAACCCAAAAAATGGGTGCAAGAACGATGGAAATCGCCAGTATGATGGCGGGCAGGAGACGCATCTAGAGCCCCAATGTTAAAAGAAATTAATCGCAGCAGAACCGTTATAGCACCTTCTATCGCAAAGGGAACTCTTTGCTGCAACCGCAAATCCGCGTGACACCGCCGATACACACAAGACGAGTGACCGAATATCGTTGTTACAAACGCGGCTCTGGTATAGATTTCATCTATCAATTTGTTTATTTGAAAGGCATTGTATTATGTTAAAGCAATCTTTGTTGATTTTTACGCTTACCTTCGCACTGGTCTCGGGTTTTTCTGGCCCAATACAAGCGCAATCCAATGATGCCGAAACCGCCTCGGCTGAAGAACTGAAGTCACTGTTTAAAAAGCAAAAAAGCCGCGGTCTTGCGCTGCTTTCGAACAGCACTGCGACAACAGTTGCGGTTCCCACCGTGACTGCGGAAGGCAAAACCGAGATCGCTCAGGTTGTCTATTCCGAGATCGAGAAAGACGATCAGGTCAATGTTCGTGTTACATTTGATTTTGACAGCGCCGTTCTGCGCACCGAAGAAAAACCGAAGCTGGCGTCGCTTTGTGAAGCGATGAAAGATGTCGATGTGGCGCAATTCCGCATCGTCGGGCACACAGACGGATCTGGCTCGGATAGCTATAACGAAAAGCTGTCCTTGCTGCGTGCGCAAGAAGTGAAGCGTTTTCTGGTGGGCGATTGCGGCATTGACGCTGCCCGTCTGGAAACCGTTGGGATGGGCAAGCGGTTTTTGTTCAACAAGGATGATCCACGCGCCGATGAAAACCGTCGCGTGGAATTCCAAGCGCTCAGCTAATGCGATCGCGCGGGCCCAAGCGCCCGCGCCATTTGCCTAACTGGCGTTTCAGATAAAGGCCCCAAATGACAAAATCGCGATCCAGTGACACCTTCAGAGCGGGTGATCTGCTGAACAATACTTATCGAATCGAGTCACTTTTGGGACGCGGCGGCACGTCGGATGTCTACAAAGCCAGGTCCGAGATTTCGGGCCGGCTTGTGGCCGTAAAAGTTCTGCAGTCAGAGTTGTCAAAGAATGAAAACTACCTGCGCCTGATGACGCGGGAAGAGCAAATTCGCGATGTTCGGCATGACGCTGTTGTGCGGTACTCGGAAAATCAGCGCACGCAAGAAGGCCAAGTCTATCTGGTGATGGACTATGTCGAAGGCGTAGGGCTAGAGGACAAACTGCTATCTGGCGGCATGTCCGCCCCAGACCTGATGAAAATTGCAGCACGCATTGCGCAAGGTCTTCAGGCCGCACATGAGCGCAATATCGTGCATCGCGACCTGTCCCCCGACAACATCATCTTGCGCAACGGCAAGCCCGAAGAAGCCGTAATCATCGATTTTGGCATCGCCAAGGATGATAATCCCGGCGCTGAAACTGTGGTTGGCAATGAGTTTGCCGGGAAATACGCCTATGCGGCACCCGAACAGTTAAACGGCAAATCGGATGTGCGCACCGATATTTATTCGCTCGGCATACTACTTTTGGCGACGTTTCGGGGAAAGCCGCCCTATATCGGCGAAAATCCGATGGAATTGCTGCGCATAAAAGACCGCCCGCAAGATGTCGAAGGCGTGCCAGAGCCGCTGGCTGCGATGGTCGTCAAGATGACGGACCCAGACCCGGACAAACGCTATCAAACCGCCGAAGATGTGCTGCGCGCCATCGATCCGACCTATAAATCGCGCCATGTCATGCAAACCGAAGTGGCCAAGCCTTTGCCGTTGCCGCAAAAGCGCAGCAAGGGTGGTTTGGTGGCGGTTTTGCTTTTGCTGCTGATTGCCGCAGGCGGTGGTGGGGCTTATTATACTGGGCTGCTCACAAATCTGATGACGCCTGCCCTGCCCATTGTCAGCCCCTATACCTTGGTTATCGACCAGCCCGGCAACGGTGCCCCCTCTGCGATTGGCAATGCCCCGGACGAAGCTGTCAGAACGGCCCTTGTAGAAAACCTCAGTGCCAAAGGCGGCACCGCCGAGATTACCCTCGCGCAAGGCGCCGTGGCAGAGACTTGGGCTACCGACGTTCTTGCTGTCATCGACCGAGTGCAAGCGCTGCCGGAATGGCGCGTCGAGGTGGAAGACAACTTCGTCAAAATCTCGGGCCTGACCGAAGATCGCGATGAATTTGACACGCTGCAAGCCGAATTGCCAAATGTCGCCGGGGCATTGGCCGCCAGCGTCCAGATCACGCTTGGCCCGCGCTTTTTGACGATGGCAACGGTGGCCTCGATCGTGCAAGAAAATGCCGATTGCGGGCCATTGCAAATCTCGGACGCACCCGCAACAGGGTGGGGCATTGGCGATAAAATCATCATCACCGGGCGCATGGCGGAACAAGGCTCGCGCGTGCGGTTGTTTGAAGCCCTAAACCGGCAAATCGGCGATCGCTCCGTTCTGGTCGATGTTGAGGTTCTAAACAACAATCTTTGCAAAATTGAACAAGCGTTGCCGCGCGCCGCTTCCCAAGGCTTTGGCGTGATCTTTGGCTTTGGCGACCGCGACGACCCCAACCCCGCTGCGCGTTATTTTGTGGGTGAGAATCCAGCAATCGATGTGGTGATCCCAGCTGGCGTGACTACGGGCTATCTTTGGGTGTCTATCGTTGACGTGACAGGGTCGGTGTTTCACCTGCTGCCAAATGTGAACCGGCCTAAAAACGATGTCGAAACCCTGCGCGAGGGCCGCACAGGCGAGGTTCTTGTCCGCGTCACTTTCGGCATTGAAGAGGCAAAAGGCACCACGAAAATGGCCTTTATGGTCGACGATTCCGTGCTGGGCAAAAGCAAGGTTGTCGTGCTGCATGCCGCAGATCCGGTGTTTGAAAGCCTGCGCCCGATTGCCGAAAGCACCGATAGTTTCGCCGCAGCCCTTGGCAGCCAGGAAGACGACAGCGACATCGCCGAAGTCTTCTCGGTCGACAGCCGTATCCTGACCACAGAGGCGAAATAAACGCAACGCTTCGGCGGTCAGGCCCAGGGTTTGTCGTGCAAAATGCCTTCAACCGCGCTAAGCCGTTGATCCACTTTCGCGGCCATAGCATCAATATAAGATGCCATTTCGGCGTGTTTTGCACCATCGACATCAAGGCTTTTGAACCGACGGAAATTGTCGGTCAGTTTGTAAAGCGCTGCCAAAAGCTGGTTGGTCACGGTCTCGCTTGGCGCGCCGGGGCTGGTTGCTACATCTTCCGCGCTGCGTGTCTTGTTTTCCGCTAGCAGAGTTTTCACCGCATCCGCGAAAGCGGCCTCGGCATCTTCCAGATCGCCCAAACCCGCGTTTATTCCACTGATATCATTGGTCTTAGAGACAGCAGGCACAGCTTTTGTTGTCGCCATCTGATAAAATCCAGCCCAAGACCGCAGCGATAAAACCACCGGGCCGGGGTGCCATTTTTGCTTGACCGGAACCGCGCGCAGCAAGATCGGGTCGTCAGCATATTTCGCCTCAAGATAAGAGACGACCTTAGCGACATTGGTATCGGGAAGCGCCAGCGTGTGTTCGTTCAGCCCACAGCGACGCATGCCTTCCACGGCAATCGGATCGCCTTTGGTTGCGGCCCAAGCCATTGCATATTTAGCCAAAGTCGGGTTTTTCTGCGTGGCTTGCCGCGCCAGATAACGGTCGCCGGGGTTGTCGCGCGCTTGCTGATAAATACGCCAGCCCGCAGCCATTTGGGCTTCGGTATAGATGATATCTGCCAGCTCAAACGCCGCTTCTGTGGCCTCTGCCGCG